>NZ_DASRXP010000633.1:0-17538 GCF_035687465.1 Kribbella sp. | reverse complement strand
TTTCCGTCGATACCGTGCGGATATTGGAATCTGAACGGAGAGCTCGACCGCTGCCCGTGCGCCGGCCGCCGAGGAAGTATTTCGCGCTCGAATTGATCGCAATGACTCTCGGCATCGAGCTTGAGCATCTTCTCGTTCAGTGCTTCAATGACGATGAGTTGGCTGCGTCCTGCTTTGCGTCAGTAATAGATCTGCGAGAGTCGGATATTGGTCGGTTCAATGATGTTCTGGGGAGCAGTTCACTGTCGCGGTTTATCGACTCTCTACCGAGTGATATCGAGAGCCTTATGAGGCTACCTGGCGTCCTGCAATTGAAGAATGCGCCGGCATTCGCGTACATCTTCGCCCTAGAGCGTAGTTTGCCAGCCCTCGAGATGGCTATCCTCGCCGAGCCGCCGGTGATTTTCTTAGATCGCGAGGAGATTGTCCGATGGGCGACCGGCATGGGATTAGAGGAGGATGATTTCGAGACATTTATATCGTTCGTAGCTGACTATCGTGATTATTCGCGACGGCTGGCCTTGGAGGGCTCGAAGCGATACAAGATCGTACTCGTAAAGCAGACGTTCCTTCACTTCCTGACAACGAAGAGTCGATCGGCAGTGCGGGCGATAATAGAAGATATGCTCTACATGCTGGATTGCTCGCCTGCTCTCGAGTTGGTGATACTTGACCTACCGGGTGGTACGGACGAACTTGAGATTATCTGCGGTCATGGTGACATACCCAGCTCGTTGGATTCGACTGTTAGCCTAGTGATACGGCAGACCTCGATGTCTGCAGAGGAAGTCGAATACTCTCTTGTTCCTATGCCGCCGACTCTATCCGGCCTGCAGCGGGACATCTCAAAGGTGAATCAGTATTGGTCATTGGCGCTTGATCAATACCGCGCGTCGACTCCAGCGCTCTACTGGATGACACCGAATCGGGTAACGATACTCCTGTTGAAGGAATTATTGAAAGACTTCACCTGAAGAAAGTCCGCTTTGCATCCGACTGATCGTTGGAGCCTGCGGCCCGCTTCGGTGGACCCGGGATCGCCACGCTCACACTGGCTTCATTCCTGGTTCCGTACGAGTCCGGTACCACTTCAATGGCAGCCTTTGGCGACCTCAGTCGCTCTTCCGTCCCTGGTGATGCGCGCGTCTTGTCCGTCTACTTATATCAAGGCTACCTAGGCACCTCGCAAGAGCCGCGGTCGCCGAGAACGCTGACCAGAACTGTGTTCAGCGGTCCGCCCTAAGGAGGCAGGCGATGTCAGTTCTGCGGGTTTTGTTGACTGTGATCAAAGACGAGCCAGTTCTGGGTCTGTTCATCGGAGTACTGCTAGTCAAGTACTGGCGTTCTGTGATCAAGGTGCTGCTCGGTCTGATACTTGGAGTTTTCCTGGTCGGGATGGCGGTCACGCTTATCCCTTGAGCGGCTTCCCACGGTGGCTGCCTCCACCGGACTGCTCAGGCGTCCGCGTCCGCGGCTTCGACCTCTTCGCGGGAGATGCCGAGCAGGTAGAGGATCGTGTCGAGGTACGGCACGCTCAGATGGGTGTCCGCGGCCGCGCGGACGACCGGCTTGGCGTTGAAGGCGATGCCGAGGCCGGCCGCCGCGAGCATGTCGAGGTCGTTCGCGCCGTCCCCGATCGCCACCGTCTGGGACAGCGGCGTCTGCGAGGACTCCGCGAACCGTCGCAGGGCAGTCGCCTTGCCGGCCCGGTCCACGATGTCGCCGACTACCTTGCCGGTCAGCTTGCCGTCCACGATCTCCAGCACGTTCGCCGCGGCGAAGTCGATGCCGAGGTCGGCGGCGAGCTTGTCCGTGATCTGGCTGAACCCGCCACTCACGATCGCGAACTGGTACCCGAGCCGCTTCAGCGTCCGGACCAGCGTGCGAGCCCCAGGCGCCAACTCGATCGCCTCGAACACCTCGTCCAAGGCCGAGGCGGGCAACCCTTCGAGCGTCGCTACCCGCTGCCGCAGCGAGTCGGCGAAGTCGAGGTCACCACGCATCGCCTGCTCCGTGACGGCGGCGACCTCCTCGAGCCGGCCCGCGTGCGCGGCGAGCATCTCGATCACCTCGCCCTGGATCAGGGTCGAGTCCACATCCATCACGATCAGCCGCTTCGCCCGCCGATACAGACCACCCGCCTGTACTGCGACGTCCAGGCCCTGGGTCACCCCTTCGAGCGCGAGCACCGTACGCAGTGAGTCCGGATCCGCACCGGACACGGCGATCTCCATCGCGGTGACCGGATAGCGCGCCATCCGGCTGATCCGGTCGATGTTCGCACCGGTGTCCGCGATCCGCCCGGCGATGGCGGCGAACCCCTTGGCCGTCAGCGGACTGCCGATCACGGTGACCTGGGTCCGGCCCTTGCGCCGCGGCTCGTTGTCGCCGAACCCTTTCTTGACCTCGATCTCGACGTCGAGGTTGTCGGCGAGCTGCTTGAGGGACTTCTTCAGCTCCTTGTGATCCCGCGGTGCCGTCAGCAGGACCCCGAGCACCAGGTGGCCTCGCAGTACGACCTGCTCGGCGTCGATCACGTCGAGTCCGTTGGTCGCGAGCATCGACAGGACTGCGGAAGTCAGGCCCGGGCGGTCCGTACCGGTCAACGTGACCAGCAACGTGGGGCGATCCAAAGGGGGCGTCTCGTGCTCAGCCTGTCCAGTCATGACAAGGCAGACGCTACCGAAACCGGGTTAACGGGAGGTGGGCGGTCCACATGCTGCCACCAACGCGCGCCGCGCCGCGGCGGCGAGATCCTGCAGCGTACGGCGGCGGGCGTCCGCGTCGGCGCCGGTCAGCGCGTTGCCGTCGTCCTCCAGAGCCGCATCCGCGATCGCCAGGCAGCGCCGGGCGGTCGCGGCGGCCTTCACCGCCCGCGGTTCGTAGCCGGGGGCAAGGTCATCGCCCTTGCCCGACCCGATCCGGCGGATGTCGATCAGCGCGTCGGCGACCTCCGGCTTCCACTTCGCCACATCCAGCGCGGCCAGGGATTCGGCCGCCTCGATCAGGGCGGCGCGGAGTCCCCGGTCGGCCTCGCCGAGGTCCGCCGGCTTCGGGCTGGTCGCTGGTAACACAGTCCACTGCACGGCAGGTCCGACGTACGCGGGAACCAGTCCGAGCTCAGCCCCACTCAGTACTACGGCCTCGCCCGACTCCAGCGCTGCCTCGTTGAACGGGGGTGGTCCGGCCAGCCCGATCGGATGACCCGGGATCGGCAGCGCCAGGTGTGCCTCGGTGGCTCCGGCGGCACGCAGCAGGTTGAGGGCTACGGGCAAGGTGGCAGGCGCCGGATGGGCGGCGAGCCCGGCTACGTGATGGCCGACGTCGTCGCCGAGGATCTGGTGCGCGGCGGTGTCGGGATCGCACGCGCCGGTCAGCATGGCGTTCGTCCAGACGGTGAAACGGACCGAGGCGGCAGTGGTCAGCACGCCCGTCAGTGTCCCACCCCGCGGCAGCGCCTCACACATCAGCAGGGTCATGGCGGATCGGCAGGAGCGACCACGTAGGTTTTGGTCCATGACTGCAGTGGTGGAGCTGGCCGGTGTCACGATCGTCCGCGGTGGCGCACGCCTGCTGGACAACATCGACTGGACCGTCGACGAGGCCGACCGTTGGGTGATCATCGGCCCCAACGGCGCCGGTAAGACCACCCTGTTGCAGATCGTCGCGGCGCAGATGCACCCGACCGAGGGGGTCGCCGGACTGCTCGGCGAGGTGCTCGGCGCGGTCGACGTGTTCGAGCTCCGGCCGCGGATCGGCCTCACCAGCGCCGCCCTCGCCGATCGCCTGCCCCGGTCCGAGCGGGTCTCCGATGTGGTCGTTTCCGCCTCGTACGCCGTACTGGGCCGGTGGCGCGAGGAGTACGACGAGCAGGACCACCAACGGGCCAAGGTACTGCTGACGGAACTCGGGATCGGTCACCTCAGCGAACGCACCTTCGGGACCTTGTCGGAGGGCGAGCGTAAACGCGTCCAGATCGCCCGGGCCCTGATGACGGACCCCGAACTGATGCTCCTCGACGAACCGGCCGCCGGTCTCGACCTCACCGGCCGCGAACAACTGGTCCGCTCGCTCAGCTCGATCGCGACCGCCGAAGGTTCCCCGGCGATGGTCCTGGTCACCCATCACGTCGAGGAGATCCCGCCCGGTTTCACCCACGCCCTGCTGCTCAAACAGGGTCACGTGATCGCCGCCGGCCCGATCACCGAGGCCCTCACCGCCCAGACCCTCAGCGAAACCTTCGACCTCGCCCTCTCCCTCGACCACCGAGAAGGCCGCTACACCGCCCGCGCCCTCTAACGATTCGCTTACGTCCGAAGGACCGAGGGTCCTGCCCCACGTCCCTTCGGACGTAAGAGTGGGTCCGGGGGAGGGGGCGGCGCGTCCGAGAGGTTCGCGGGCCTGTTGTAGGGCCCGATGGCGGATAGGCTTGGCAGATGATGGATTGGCTGCGGGACAACGTCTGGGCGGCTTGGCTCGGGATCGCGGTGGTGCTCGGTCTTGCCGAGCTCGCGTCGCTCGACTTCACCTTGTTGATGCTGGCGGCCGGAGCACTGACCGCCGCCGGGGTGGGGGCGTTCTTCCCGGGGTTGTTGTGGCTGCAGATCGTCATCGGGCTGATCACCTCGGCCGCGATGCTGGCCGCCATCCGGCCGCTGCTGGTGCGCAAGATCCATCACGGGGTCGATCTGAAGACTGGTTCGCAACACGAGATCGGCCGCACCGGTGTGGTGGTGAAGGAGATCCACCCCGACGGCGGCGGCTCGGTCAAGCTGGGTGGCGAGCTCTGGACGGCCCGCCCGTACGACGAGGTCTCCACCATTCCGCCTGGCACTCGGGTCGAGGTGATGATGATCGACGGCGCGACCGCGGTGGTCTATCCGATCGGCGAACCCCTCGGCCACCGCCTGCCGGAGCTCGGCCAGTCCGACGACCCCGAACCACCCCGCTGACCCGGCGCCACGCCCGCTGACCTCGCTTGAGCGGGCCCGGGGCCGAAGTACTCTCGCCTATAGGGACATCGTGCCGTCGGCGCCTCGTCCCACCTCGAGAATATTGCCTGGTCAGCTAGCTGGATCGGGACGGAACCGGGGTGGGCACTGGCCCGTCGATAGGTAAGACTGTCCGTCCTGAGTTCTGTTGAGTGGAGGATCACGTGGAAGCGTTCCTCATCGTGCTGGCACTGGTAGCCCTACTGGTGATCGTCACGTTGGTCAAGTCCGTCCGGGTCGTGCAGCAGCAGACCGTGGGCATCGTGGAGCGGTTCGGGAAGTTCAAGGTGGGCCTGCAACCCGGCCTGAACCTGCTGACCCCGTTCGTCGACAAGGTCCGCTACACCATCGACATGCGCGAGCAGGTCGTGGCGTTCCCGCCCCAGGGCGTCATCACCGAGGACAACCTGATGGTGTCGATCGACTCCGTCATCTACTTCCAGGTGAACGACCCGGTCCGGGCGACGTACGAGATCTCCAACTACATCCAGGCGATCGAGCAGCTGACCATGACCACGCTGCGGAACATCATCGGTGGCATGGACCTGGAGCAGACGCTGACCAGCCGCGAGGAGATCAACGAGAAGCTCCGCTACGTGCTGGACGAGGCGACCGGCAAGTGGGGGATCCGGGTGAACCGGGTGGAGCTCCGCTCGATCGACCCGCCGCCCTCGATCCAGGACTCGATGGAGAAGCAGATGCGCGCCGACCGCGACAAGCGCGCCGCGATCCTCACCGCCGAAGGTATGCGGCAGTCCGCGGTGCTGTCGGCCGAGGGCCAGAAGCAGTCCGCGATCCTGACCGCGCAGGGCGACCGGGAGTCCCGGATCCTGCGCGCGCAGGCCGAGCGGGAGGCCCGGATCCTGAAGGCGCAGGGTGAGGCGCAGGCCATCACCACCGTCTTCAACGCGATCCACGCGGGCAAGCCCGACCAGGGTCTGCTGGCCTACCAGTACCTGCAGATGCTGCCGTCCATCGCTCAAGGCGACTCGAACAAGCTGTGGATCATCCCGAGCGAGATCGGCAAGGCGATGGAGGGCCTCGGCAGTGCCGTCGGCCAGATCGCCGGCATCACCCAGAAGGCCGAGGGCCCCTTCCCGGAGCCGGAGCTCGGTGACTCGGCAGCGATCCAGGTCGACCGCGGGATGGGCACGGCTGCCACTCCGGATGCTGCTGTCGTCGAGGCCGACAACGCCGTACAGGAAGCCATCGCGGCTGCTCAGAACGCGGCAGTCGGTTCGCGCAGCCAGCAGGCGGCACCGCCGGCGGTCACCGCTGCTCCCGAGCAAACCTCTCCGGTCCAGGACAGCTCTCCGCCGGAGCGCTGACACCCAGTACTACGTTTCGTCCACGGTCCGGTCCACCGCCAAGGTGTGCCGGACCGTGTGACGTTCGCGTCATTGCACGTTCAACCTCTGGACGTGCAGGCCCGCGCAGTCCAGCAGTGCGTAGAGTCTGGCAACGATGACTTGGTTCGAGGCGCTGTTCGTCTTGCTGGCGGGGATGGGCGCGGGCACGATCAACGCGGTGGTGGGCTCGGGCACTCTGCTGACCTTCCCCGCGTTGCTTGCTGTCGGCATCCCACCCGTGCTGGCGAACGTCAGCAATAGCGTCGGCCTGTCACCCGGTACCGCGGCCGGCGCGATCGGCTACCGGCGGGAACTCGAAGGCCAGCGGGGGCGGATGATCCGGCTGGTCCCGGCCTCGCTGATCGGTGGGGTGGTCGGGGGAGTGCTGCTGCTGGTCCTGCCGGAGTCCGCGTTCCACGCGATCGTTCCCGTGCTGATCCTGCTCGGCTGCGTTCTGGTCGCGCTCCAACCGTGGCTGTCGAAGTGGATCAGCGTTCCCGACCACACCCATCGCGGCGCCTGGTGGGTGATCCCTGCGGTGTTCGCCACCGGGATCTACGGCGGGTACTTCGGTGCGGCCCAGGGCGTGCTGCTGATGGCGATCCTCGGCCTCGGCATGGACGCGAACCTGCAGCGGATGAACGCGTTGAAGAACGTGCTGGCAACCGCCGTGAATACGGTCGCGGCCGTGCTGTTCATCATCGTCGCCGATGTGAACTGGCTGGCCGCGGGGCTGATCGCGGTCGGCTCGACGATCGGCGGCTTCGTCGGCGCGCGCTACGGCCGCCGGCTACCGCCGATCGCCCTGCGCGGCATGATCGTCGCGATCGGCATCGTCGCCATCGTCACGATGGCCTTCTGAACTAATCGACACTGTTGAGCTTCGCGGAGACCCCGGCGATCAGCAGGTCCAGGCCGTAGTCGAACTGCTCCTCGCCACCGGTGGTGCGGGTCAGCTCCGGTAGCAGTTCCACCACGGTCGGAAACTCGGTCGGCGACAGCGAGTGCACTGCGGTCCACAACCGCCGCGCCCCTTCCGGATCCCGTCGCTCCGCCGCCATGTGGATCTCCCAGGACGTCGCGCCCAACACGTAGGTGAACAAGGTGGTGTGCGTCCGCGCCGCGGTCTCCGCGTCGAACCCGGCCGAGCGCAGGACACCGAGCAGTCCCTCGGCGACCCGGGCCGTCTCGTGGCCGCTCAGCGGCCGCCTCGCGAGTAGTTGTGCAAGGCAAGGATGTTGCAGCATCAGCCGGCGCAGACCGCGGCAGACCGCCCGGACCTGGTCCGGCCATGGGGTGTCGGCGGGTGCCGGGGGAACCAAGGCCATCAGGTGATCGCGCACCGCGTCGTACAGGTCATCCTTGTTGCGGAAGTAGGTGTAGAGCGCCATCGGGCCGACTCCGAGCTCGGCGGCCAGCCCGCGGAGGCTGAACGCGGCGGTGCCGCCGGCCTCCATCAGGTCGAGCGCGGTCTGGATGATCAGCTCCGGGTTCAGGGTGTTCCGCGGCGTCCGGGGTCTGGCGCCGGTCATCTGTCTCCACCTCCTCGGGGTGCGCGACGCACCTCACAGTGCGACTACTAACGTACGGTGTACAGTACAGTGTAGAGAAGCTTGAAGGCAACGTGCCGCGAGGCACACTGGAAGGGATGGCAAGCGTGCGAGCCGTACAGATCACCGAGTTCGGTGGCCCGGAAGTGCTCAAGGTGAGCGAGGTCGAGGAGCCGGTACCTGGCGATGGCCAGGTGCTGATCACCGTCGACCGCGCTGGCGTCAACTACGCCGACACCCACCAGGTCGAGAACAGCTACCTGGCGAAGGCCGAGCTGCCGATGATCCCGGGTGGCGAGGTCGTGGGTCATACCGCGGACGGCCGCCGGGTCGTAGCGCTGGTCACTGGTGGCTATGCCGAGAAGGCGGTTGCGCACGCGCCGTACGCGTTCGACGTGCCGGAGGGGGTGAGCGACGGTGACGCGCTCGCGCTGGTGCTGCAGGGCACGACCGCCTGGCATCTGCTGAAGACCTCCACCCATCTACAGCCGGGAGAGTCGGTGCTCGTGCACGCCGGTGCCGGCGGGGTCGGATCGCTCGCGGTCCAGCTCGCCAAGCTCTGGGGTGCCGGCCGCGTGATCGCCACCGCCTCCACCGAGGACAAGCGCAAGCAGGTCCTGGACCTTGGTGCGGATGCCGCGATCGACGGCGACCCCGAGGGTCTGAAGGACCGGATCATCGAGGCGAACGGCGGCAAGCCGGTCGACATCGTGCTGGAGATGGTCGGCGGCCGCACCTTCGACGAGTCGTTCGACGCGCTGGCTCCCATCGGCCGCCTGGTCACCTTCGGGGCCGCCTCGCGTGAGCAGGGGAGCCCGATCGACCCCGGCCGGTTGATGAAGGGTTCGAAGACCGTCGCCGGCTTCTGGCTGGTCGACTTCTTGAAGAATCCCGCCCTGCTCGGTGGCCCGCTGACCGAACTCTTCGGCCTGGCCGCCGAAGGCAAGCTTCGCCCGATCGTCGGCGGCGAGTACGCGCTGTCCGAGATCGCGACTGCCCACGAAGACCTGCGAGCCCGCCGGACCGTCGGCAAGCTCGTGCTGGACCCCACCCGCTGAATCGTCAGGAGACTCTTCATGATCGCTGTTGAGAAGGTTCTGTACACCGCCCGCGCCACCGCCCACGGCGGCCGCGACGGCCACACCGCGTCGGACGACGGCAAGCTCGACGTCACCGTCGCGCCGCCGAAGGAGATGGGCGGCAACGGTGAAGGCACCAACCCCGAGCAGTTGTTCGCGGCCGGCTTCGCATCCTGTTTCCACAGCGCGCTGAAGGTCGTCGGCCGCCGGGCCAAGCAGCCCGTCGACGGCTCGACCGTCACCGCCGCCGTGGGCATCGGCCCGATCAACGGTGGCGCCGGCTACGGCCTGGAGGTCGCGCTCGAGGTGTCGCTGCCGGGTGTCGAGCGCGCGGTCGCCGAGGACCTGGTCGCCAAGGCCCACGAGGTCTGCCCGTACTCCAACGCCACCCGCGGCAACATCAAGGTCGACCTCGTCGTCGCCTGATCAGAATAGTGATCAACCGGCGGTGATGATCAGAAAACTGGACATCACCGCCGACGCAACGGACCGGCCGGTTGGGCAGAGCTCAGCCGAGCCGGTCCTGTGCTTCCAGCAGCAGTGCCTGGGTCTCGCTGGTCGGCGCGGCGGCGATGCTCAGCGCGTCCATGATCGCCGCGTACTCGTCGAGGTCCTCGATCTTGTCCAGGTACAGCGCGCTGGCCGCGTGCTCGATGTACACGACGTCGGGCAGATCGCCCTCGGGGAAGCGCAGAATACTGAACGCCCCACCGGCACCCGGGTAGCCGACGCTGCTGAACGGCATCACCTGCAGGGTCACGTTCGGCAGCCGGTCCAGTTTCATCAGGTGCTCGATCTGCTCGTACATCGTGTCGCGGCCGCCGATCGGGCGGCGCAGTACGGCCTCGTCGATGATCACCCAGAGCTTGACCGGATTCGCCCTGGTCAGGATCTGCTGGCGGGTCACCCGGAGGGCGACCCGCTGGTCGATCTCCTCCTGGGGCAGGTAGGACTTGCCGAGCTGGACCACGGCCCGGGCGTAGTTCTCGGTCTGCAGCAGGCCGGGGACGAACAGCACCTCGTAGCTGCGGATCAGCTTGGCGGCGACCTCGAGTCCGACGTAGTTGTGGAACCAGGACGGCATCACATCGCCGTACCGGGACCACCAGCCAGGGTTGTTCGCGGCCCGGGACAGGTCGATCAGCCGGTCGCGTTCGTGCGGGTCCTTCAGGCCGTAGAGATCGAGCAGATCGCCGACGTCGCGTTCCTTGAAGCCGACCCGGCCGAGTTCCATCCGGCTGACCTTGGACTCGGAGGAGCGGATCTGCCAGCCCGCGTCGGCGCGGCTGATCCCGGCGGCCTCACGCATCCGGCGCAGGTGACCGCCGAGCATGATCCGCAGTGCGGTCGGCCCGCCTTCGTCTCCCCCTGGCACCGTCACGCCGTAGATCTTAACGGCCAGGACCGCTGCGGCCGATACTTCAGGCGGGTGCGGCGAGAGCGAGCACGGAGGCGGTGGGGAGCTTCGCGAGATCGGCGCCCTCGACCAGCAGCTTGGAGGCGCGGATGCCGCTGCCGATCACGAGCAGCCCGGCCTGGGCGACGGCCTCGTCGACGAGCACCGGCCAGTCCGCCGGCAGCCCGATCGGAGTGATCCCGCCGTACTCCATCCCGGTCGAGCCGACGGCATCGTCCTGGGCCGCGAAGGAGATCTTCCGGACCCCGAGATGCTTGCGGATCACTCCGTTCACGTCCGCCCGGTGGGTCGCCAGCACCATCACCGCGGCGTACGTCGACTCGCCGGCTCGCTTGCCGTGCACGATCACGCAGTTCGCCGACGCGGCCATCGGTACGTCGTACTCCGCGCAGAAGGCGGCCGTGTCCGCCAGAGTCGGGTCGATCGCCGTCGCATAAGCGGGCAGCCCGGACAGGGCCGCGCGGACTGGTTCGGCGAGGAGGTCCGGGACGTCCGCGGCGGGTTGCCAGTCGAGGTTGCCCAGGTGCGGTGAGGTCACCGCGAACCAGCCTGGTCGACGAGATCGGCGTACTCGGTGTGCTGCGTCAGGAAGTCCTGGTAGTACGGGCAGGCGGGCTTGACCCGCAGACCGGCGTCCCGGGCGTCGTTGAGGGATTTCGTCGCGATCTTGCCCGCGACCCCGTGGCCGCGAAACTCCGGCAGCGTCTCGGCGTGCACGAAGACGATCGTGTCGCCGTCCAGCCGGTAGTCGGCGAAACCCATCAGCGCACCGGTGGCGTCATGCGCCTCGTACCGGCTCTGATCCTTGGCGTCCACGATGGTGATCTCGTTCTCCATACCGCCAACTCTAGCCACAGCATCCGACTAGTCCTTGGGAGCTAGGGCCCGGCGGATCGCGTCCTTCTTGTCGGCTGCCATCCGCCGCGTGACTGCCGCCTCCGGGACAGCAATGGAGCCGTGGAAGGTGCCGGGGTAGCTGTGCAGCTCGACCCGGACCCCGGCAGCGAGGAGGCGCTGGGCGTAGATCAGCCCTTCGTCGCGGAGCGGATCGAACTCGCAGGTCGCGACGAAGGCGGGCGGCAGCCCGGACAGGTCCTCCATCCGCGCCGGAGCCGCGTACTGGAGTCCCAGGACTTCGGGCGTTCCGGACAGGTAGTACTTCCAGCTGAGTTCAGCTTTACCGCGATCCCACAGCGGGGTGTCCACGAACCTCTTCATCGAAGCGGTTTCCAGCCGGTCGTCGAGCTCCGGGATGTCGAGGAACTGGTGTGTCAGCGCCGGGCCTCCCCGGTCCCGGGCCAGCAGCGCGACCGCGGCCGCCAGACCACCGCCCGCACTCTCCCCGCCGACCGCGATCCGCGCCGGATCGACGCCCAGTTGACCGGCCTCGGACGCGAGCCACTCGAGTGCGGCGTAGCAGTCCTCCAGGCCCGCCGGGAACGGATCCTCCGGGGCCAGCCGGTAGCCCACCGAGACGACCACCGCGCCGGCGTCGCGGGCGATCTCGGCCGGAGCCTGCTCCGACATGTCGAGGTCTCCGATCACGAAGCCGCCGCCATGGATGTGCAGATAGCCGGCCCGCGGTGAGCTCGTCGTAGCGGTGGGCGTGTAGATCCGGATCGGTACGCCGGGCGCGCCGTCGCGGCCGGGGATCGTGGCGTTCCGGGTCTCGACGTCATCGGGGACTTCCCGGGCCGGCATCAGCGCGATGAGCTGACTCAGCCTGTCACGGCCGGCGACCACGTCCGCGAAGTCCATCTCGGGAACCATCGCCAACCACGGCACCAGTTCCGGGTCGATCGCGTACTCGCTCATCTGCGAACCTCTCTGTTCGGCTGTCCCTCGAGCATCCGCCCGCGCCGGTCCTGGCGGGAGCCGCCAGCTGGCGGCGATCCCGGGGTCCGCATCCGCCGACTGTCGGAGCCGTCAGACCACCGGCCACACAGGTAGCCTCGGGACATGAAGGGCCTGTTGCTCCGGCTGAACAGCTTGGACTCCACCGCGGAGAGCGCCGTCCGGGTGATCGGGTTCTTCGACGCCCTGGTGACGAGCAAGGCCGATCTCGGCACGTTGCTGCAGAGTACGGCGACCCTCGCCGAGTGTCCGGTGGGGATCGACGCGGCCGCCCGGGGACTGGTGCTCCGCGCCGATCCGGCCGGCGGCGTCGAGCTGGGCGGTCCGCCGGCAGGGGCGGGCCTGCGCGAGTACGGAGATGCTGTCTTCTGGCTTGCCAGAGAGGGGGCGGCACTGCCCCTGGACGAGATGGTGCTGGAACGCTTCGCGCTGGCCGGCTCGATCCTGCTCGACCGTACGGTCAGCAGCCTGCCGGCCGTCGGCGATCCCGCTCTGGTGGAGCTCGTCGTGGCCGACTCGACAGGCATCGTCGAACGGTCCCGTGCACTCCATCTGCTCGGCCTGTCGCCGACCGCATCCCTGCGAGTCGCCGCCTTCGCCGGTACGCCGGACCTGGGCGCGGCCGGCATCACTCGTACGGCGATCATCGGTGACGTCTCCGCGGCACTACTGCCGGACTCCACCGGGTCGGACACGGTGTTGGTCGAAGGGACGCTGATGGGGTTAGGGCCCGAGTTGCCGGGAGCCCAGGCAGCCGAGTCGTGGCGGGCAGCGCGGACCGCCTTGCGTTTTGCCTCGCATGAGTTGCCGGTTATCCCGGCGGATCAGTTGGGCGGTCTCGTCGTACTGGCCGAGCGGCTGCGGCCGGAAGACATCGCAAGCTCGCCGGACGTCGCCGCGCTCGACCGGATCGCAGCTGAACCCGGTGGCGACGACCTGCTGAGCATCCTGCGTGCCTACTGCGCCACGGACTCAGTGCGCAAGGCGGCCGCCCTCGTCTACCGGCACCACAGCACTGTCGCCTACCGGTTGGAGCACGCCGAGGCAGTGCTCGGTTTCGAGCTGGGCAACCCGGCGGGCCGTCTCCGGCTGAGCCTCGCCATGGTGATGCTCGCCCTGCGACCGCAGTAGATCCGCCTAGGATCACCGCGTGGGTTCTCTCCTGGTTGCCGGTACTACGTCCGACGCGGGCAAGACGACCGTGGTGACCGGGCTCTGCCGGTGGTTGGCACGCCACGGGGTGCGGGTGGCGCCGTACAAGGCACAGAACATGTCGAACAACTCGATGGTCTGCGCGGACGGTGCCGAGATCGGCCGGGCCCAGTGGATCCAGGCGGTCGCCGCCGGTGCCGAGCCCGAGGCGGCGATGAACCCGGTCCTGCTGAAACCCGGCAGTGACCAGCGCAGCCATGTCGTGTTGATGGGGGAGCCGTGGGGTGAGCTCACCTCCCGCGGGTTCCTCACCGAGCGGGCCGAACTCGCGAAGGCCGCCTTTGCCGCATACGACGACCTAGCGAGCCGGTACGACGTGGTGATCAGCGAGGGTGCGGGTAGTCCGACGGAGATCAATCTGCGGCAGTCCGACTACGTGAACATGGGGCTCGCGCAGCACACGCGGGCGCCGGTCGTGGTGGTCGGTGACATCGATCGCGGTGGCTTGTTCGCGTCGATGTTCGGCACGGTGGCGTTGCTGTCGGCAGCGGACCAGGCATTGGTGAGCGGGTTCGTGGTGAACAAGTTCCGGGGTGATGTGTCGCTGCTGCAACCGGGGATCGACATGCTCGCGTCGGTGACCGGGCGCCCGACGTACGGCGTGCTGCCGTGGTTGCCCGATCTCTGGCTGGATTCGGAGGACGCGTTGGACATCCCGGCGCGACGGACGGCGCACGATGCCGACGTGCTTTCGGTGGCGGTGGTGCGGTTCCCCCGGATCAGTAACTTCACCGATCTGGATGCGCTCGCGGTGGAGCCGACCACGAGTGTGTTCTTCACGGCGAGCCCGGCCGAGGTCCGCGATGCGGATCTGGTGGTGCTGCCGGGGTCGCGAGCCACTACGTCCGACTTGGCGTGGTTGCGATCTACCGGGCTGGCGGATGCGGTGGTGGCGCGGGTCGCGGCTGGTCGGCCGGTGCTGGGGATCTGCGGTGGGTATCAGTTGCTGGGTGGTGCGATCGCGGATCCCTTGGGGGTCGAGGGCGGCGGAAGTCATACCGGTCTCGAGTTGTTGCCAGTGGCAACCGAATTCGCTGCCGCGAAGATTTTGGCCCGGCCCGCGCCGACGGCGTACGAGATCCATCATGGGGTGGTGAGTGCGACGGGGGAGGCAGAGGCGTTTCCGGGCGGCTGCCGGATTGGAGTGGTGTGGGGGACGATCTGGCACGGGCTGCTGGACGATGACGCGGTCCGGCATCGGTTCCTGGCGGAGATCGCCGCGATGACCGGGAAGTCCGCGCCGGACGGGACGGTTTCGTTCGCCGCGCTGCGGGAGGCCCGGCTGGACCTGCTGGCCGACGCGATCGACGAGCATCTCGACACGGCGGCACTGCTCGAGCTGATCGAGAAGGGCGCACCGGCCGGCCTGCGGTTCGTCCCGCCAGGCGCACCTGGCTGACTGTCGGAACGATGGTTTAGCGTCCCCGGTATGGACCTCAAACCTGTGCTGCACGAGTACCTCCGGGCCACGCGAGCCTTGATGCTCGCCAAGCTGGACGGCCTGAGTGAGTACGACCGGCGCCGCCCGCTGGTGCGGTCTGGGACCAACCTGCTCGGGCTGGTCAAGCACCTGGCGGGGATCGAGTACGTCTACCTCGGGACGAGCCTCGGCCGACCGCCGGAGGAGAAGCTCGCCTGGGAGGGGGACGGCTCGGTCTGGGAGGGCGCCGACATGTGGGCACTGCCGTCCGAGACGAGCGAGTACCTGACTGCGCTCTACCGCCGCGCCTGCGAACACGGCGACCGGACGATCGCGGAGCTGGACCTGGACGCACCTGCCGAAGTCCCGCACTGGCCGGCAGAGCGCAGGAAGACCACCCTGGGCGTGCTGCTCGTCCGCGTGGTCGACGAAACCGCCCACCACGCCGGCCACGCCGACATCGTCCGCGAGCTGATCGACGGCCAGGGCGGCTCCGACGCGGACATGGTCGACGAGGCCGGCTGGCGTGACTACCACACCAAGGTGCAGCAGGCCGCTGAAACCTTCAAGTAGGCAGCGTCCCAGGCACGAAGCGGGCCGAGCCTGACCGTGACTTGACTACCGTGACAGTTTTACTGTCACAATGCTGGGCATGGGTCCACTGCGTGGGGTGAGGGTTGTCGAGCTGGCCGGGCTCGGGCCGGCGCCGTTCGCCTGCATGATGCTGGCCGAGCTGGGTGCCGAGGTGGTCCGCGTGGAGCGGCCCGGGGGCGGGCTGGCGTTCGGGCCCTCTGAGCTGGAGCTGGTGAACCGGGGCCGGCGGAGTATCGCGCTGGATCTGAAGAACCCGGCGGCGATCGACGCGGTGCTCCAGTTGGTCGAGCAGGCTGACGTGCTGGTGGAAGGATTCCGGCCGGGTGTCGCCGAGCGGTTGGGGCTCGGGCCGGAGCAGTGTCAGGCGATCAACCCGAAGTTGGTCTACGGGCGGATGACCGGGTGGGGTCAGGACGGGCCGCTTGCCCAGACGGCCGGACATGACATCGACTACCTCGCGCTGTCAGGTGCGTTACACCTGATCGGGCGCGCGGGCGGGCCACCTCAAGTCCCGGCGAATCTGCTTGGCGACTTCGCCGGCGGATCGCTCTATCTGGTGGTCGGCGTACTGGCTGCGTTGGTGGAGGCCCGGGGGAGTGGCCAAGGGCAGGTCGTCGATGCGGCGATCGTGGATGGCGCCGCGCACCTCACCACGATGCTGTTGGGCGCGTTGGCCTCCGGCAACTGGAAGCAGGAGCGCGGTACGAACCTGCTCGACACGGGTGCGCCGTTCTACGACGTGTACGAGACGTCCGACGCGAAGTACATGGGGGTCGGGGCGATCGAGCCACAGTTCTACGACGAGCTGATCCGGTTGCTCGAGATCTCGCCGCCGGACCGGTACGACCTTGCGAGCTGGCCGGAGCTCCGCAAGGTCCTGGCCGAGACGTTCGCCCGGCGGACCCAGGCCGAGTGGACCGAGGTGTTCGACGGCAGCGATGCCTGTGTCTCCCCGGTCCTGCCGCTGGCGGGCGACCATCCGCATCTTGTTGCCAGGGGCACCTTTGTGGAGAAGGACGGGGTCCGGCAGGCCGCTCCCGCCCCGCGCTTCTCCCGGACGCCGTCGGAGCTCGGCGAACCACCTGCGCGCCCTGGGCAACACACCCGCGCCGCCCTGACCGATTGGGCTGTCACTGGCGTCGACGAACTACTTGCCACCGGAGCCGCAGTACAGGCTGAGGAACGATAGGAGACCGCCCGTGCAACGTCAGCTTTTCGATGCCGATCACGACGCCTTCCGGGAGACCGCGCGCGCCTTCTGTGACAAGGAGATCGTGCCGCATCACGACGCCTGGGAGGAGGCCGGCATCGTGCCGCGCGAGCTGTGGACCGCGGCCGGCGCGGCGGGCCTGCTCGGCTTCATGGTCCCGGAGCAGTACGGCGGTGGGGGATCCCGCGACTTCCGGTTCAATGCGGTGGTGATCGAGGAGGTCACCAAGGCTCGCGCGAGCGGTCCCGGGTTCAGCGTTCACGCGGACATCGTCTCGGCGTACCTGCTGGACTACGCGACGGACGAGCAGCAGGCGCGCTGGCTGCCGAAGTTCTGCAGCGGCGAGACGATCGCCGCGATCGCGATGACCGAGCCCGGCGCCGGCAGCGATCTGCAGGGGATCCAGACGACGGCGATCCGCGACGGCGACCACTACGTCCTCAACGGGCAGAAGACGTTCATCTCGAACGGCATCCTGGCCGACCTCGTCATCGTGGTCGCCAAGACCGACCCGAGCGCGGGGTACGAGGGCATCTCCCTCCTGGTCGTCGAGCGGGGAATGCCTGGCTTCGAGCGCGGCCGCAATCTCGACAAGATCGGTCTGAAGGCACAGGACACCGCCGAACTGTTCTTCGACAACGTGCGGGTGCCGGTCGCGAACCTGCTCGGCGAGGAGGGCAAGGGCTTCGTCTGTCTGATGGAGAAGCTCCCGCAGGAGCGGCTCACCATCGCTGTGGTGGCCGCCGCCGCGTGCGAGAGCATGCTCGAGTCGACCCTGCGGTACGTGAAGGAGCGGAAGGCGTTCGGCCGTCCGATCGGCTCGTTCCAGAACAGCCGTTTCGTCCTCGCGGAGCTGGCCACC
>NZ_DASRXP010000632.1:0-3906 GCF_035687465.1 Kribbella sp. | reverse complement strand
GGGTCGCACTAACCTGGGGGTATGGCAGATTCGATCCATCCTGACCGGCCGCAGTCGCAACAGCGCGGGCCGGTGGTGATGCGGCGCAACCAGGTGCAGCAGGGGACCTCGGAGCAGCGGCTGCTGGACAGCCGCGGGCCGACGGACTGGGTGCATACGGACCCCTGGCGCGTGCTGCGGATCCAGTCGGAGTTCATCGAGGGCTTCGGGATGCTCGCCGAGCTCGGTCCTGCCATCAGCGTGTTCGGGTCCGCTCGGACCAAGCCCGAGGACCCCATGTACGCCGCCGCGGGCGAGTTCGGCCGCAAGCTGGTCGCCGCGGGCTACGCGGTGATCACCGGTGGTGGTCCCGGGGTGATGGAGGCGGCGAACAAGGGTGCCTCCGAGGCGGGCGGGGTGTCGGTCGGCCTCGGGATCGAGCTGCCCTTCGAGAACGGCCTGAACGAGTGGGTCGACATCGGGATGAACTTCCGCTACTTCTTCACCCGCAAGACGATGTTCGTCAAGTACGCGCAGGGGTTCGTGGTGATGCCGGGCGGGTTCGGCACGCTGGACGAGCTGTTCGAGGCGCTGACGCTGGCGCAGACCCGGAAGGTGACGTCGTTCCCGGTGGTGCTGTTCGGGTCGTCGTACTGGGGCGGGCTGGCGGACTGGCTGCGCGAGACGATGCTTGCCGACGGCAAGATCTCTACCGCCGATCTGGACATGTTCACGATCACCGATGACGTCGACGAGGCGATCAGCTACATCATCAAGGCCGGCGAGATGGCCGACCAGGCCGCCCAGGAGGCCGCGGCCGCCGCGGCGCGGGACGTGGCGGAGACGGAGAACCCCGAAGCCCGCGACCGGCGCGAGGCGCACCGGCTGGGCTCGGACGGCAGTTGAGCGCGGCGTCGAGGGTGGTGCCGTGGGTGCTCGGCCGCGCCTTGCGGGCGGTTGAATCCCGGAGTAGTTGTGCGTTGCGGTACTCCGGCGTGGCACGATCGGTCACGTGATGTGGTTCTTCGGGTTGATAGTCGTGCTCCTGATCGGGGCTGTTGCCGTCGTCGCGTCGGGACGCTGGGGTGCCATGGCGCCGGCGTACGACGACCGGCCGGACGTGTCCGTACCGGCGCGGCAGGCGCTCTCCTCGGACGACATCGAGACCGCGAGGTTCGGGGTCGCGGTACGCGGCTACCGGATGGACGAGGTGGACACGCTGCTCGAGCGGGTCGCCCGCGAGGTCGCCGAGCGCGACCGCCGGATCGCCGACCTCGAACGAGCCGTGACGCCGATCATGCACGGCCCGGAGGGCGCGGGTTTCACCTCGCGCTCGGAGTACGACCCGGCCGACTTCGACGACACCGGCTTCCAGCAACCCATCATGGTCGGCGGCAACTTCCCCGAACCAACCCCCGACCCAATCCCAGCTCCCACCACCCCCACGCCCGAGCCGCCGCCCGACGCCACCGCGCAGCAGCCTCCGCTGTACACCACACCACCGCCGGCTCCCGCCGAGTCCACGCAGGACCTCCCGCGTTACGCCGAGCCTCAGCAGGCTGAGGAGCTGCCGGCAGACCGACCGGCGGAGCAGACTCCCAACACCACCCACGTGCAGCCTGAGCAAGCTCCTGACGGGCACGCTGTTGAGTCGGAGCGGTTGGACGTGGTTGAGCCGGAGCCGTGGTTCCAGCAGGCGCCGCCGCCGCCTCCGCCTCCGCTGTCGGAGCCCTCGTCAGCCTCTGCGGAGGCGACCAATGGCGACGCTCCCGCGACTCCGGCCGATGCAGCGACTCCGGCAATTCCCGCAGATCCTGCGGTGAACGGGGAAGAGGTTGAGGGGGACGAATCAGGTGATGCGCCCCGTGGGCGACACAGTGCGGTGCCTGACGTCAACGCCGTACAGCGTCCTGCTCGGTGACTGAGCCCGCCGGGTCGCCGTCCTGTCATGCGGAGGCATCCGTCGACCTTCCGCTCGACCCGGCGACCGCTTGGGACACGGTGATGGACTGGGACGGCCAGTCGAAGTGGATGCTGCTGACTCGCGTCTGGTCGACCGACCAGGACGGCCAGGGGGTGGGCGGGGGAGTCGCGGCGCGCACTTCTGTCGGTCCTGTCGGGTTCACTGACGACATGGTCATCACTCACTGGGATCCGCCGCGCGAATGCACGGTGAAACACCTCGGTACGATCGTCCGCGGTACCGGCACCTTCGTCATCACCCCGACCGCCGCGGCCGGGAGCACGTTCACCTGGTCCGAGGATGTGATTCCGCCGCTCGGGCGGCTCGGGCGGGTTGGTTGGCCGGTCGTGCGGCCCGGGTTCGAGCTGATGATGCGGATCTCGCTCAAGCGGCTGGCGAAGGAGGTCGGACGGTGACGGTGGTGGGCGCGGACGGGCTGCAGCGGTGTTCCTGGGCGACGGCGGCGCCGGAGTACATCGAGTATCACGACACCGAGTGGGGCAAGCCGATCCGTAACGATGTCGGCCTGTTCGAGCGGATGACGCTCGAGGGGTTCCAGTCGGGGCTGTCCTGGATCACGATCCTGCGGAAGCGGGAGAACTTCCGGACCGCGTTCGCCAGGTTCGACCCGGCGGTGATCGCGGCCTACGGGCAGGACGACTTCGACCGGCTGATGGGCGACCCGGGCATCGTCCGGAACCGCGCCAAGATCAACGCGACGATCACCAACGCCCGGGCGCTGCTCGAATTGGACGAGGGCGAGCTGACCGACCTCCTGTGGTCGTTCTCGCTGGAAGACCGACCCGCACCGAAAACCGGCGCCGAAGTCCCCGCGACCACCCCGGAGTCGGTCGCGATGTCGAAGGCCCTGAAGAAGAAGGGCTTCGTCTTCATCGGCCCCACCACCAGCTACGCCCTGATGCAAGCCACCGGCATAGTCAACGACCACCTCGCCACCTGCATCGCCCGCTGACTGACTGTCACTGTTCGGTGCCCTGGGCGTCGAAGGTGGTGGTGAAGACGTCGCCGTTGCCGAGGGCGGTTTGGGTTGCGGTGTTGCCGGCTGTGAGGCCTGAAACGTAGGTCGTGCCGGCGTGGGCGGTGAGGAACAGGTTGGCTTCCGCGAAAGCGTCCGCTCCGTCGTCTTCGGTGGTGCCGAACTGGCGGGTCCAGGCTCTGCTGTGGTCGGGGGAGTACTTGGTGAGTACCGCGTCGAACTTGCCGAGAGGTGTCTCCAATGGCCCGTCCGTGAAGCCCGCGACGAAGAGCGTGCCCGTGTCGTCCACGGCGATACCAGCACCCTTGTCGTTGCCCGGCGTACCGAATTGGTCTCGCCAGGTGAGAACGCCATTCGGGTCGACCTGGCTGACGATGAGGTCCTTGTCCCCGGCCAGTGGTCCGGCGAAGTCGCCTGCGGTGTAGCCGGTCAGGTAGACGCCGCCGGACGGATCCGGTGCCAGCGCCCAGGCCTCGTCCGACGCGGCCGTGCCGAACTGCTTCAGCCAGGAACTGCTGCCCGCGGAGTCGAAGCGGGTGACAAAACCATCGATCCCGCCAGCCGGAGTACCGAGGGTCCCGGCCGTCATGCCGGCCACGTAAACCGACGTCCCGCTCGCAGCGACCGCCATGCCCTTCTCCTCGCCGGCGCTGCCGAACTGCCGGAGCCAGGCCTGCTGTCCCTCCCCATCGAGCTTGGCGAGGAACACATCCTTGTCGCCCTGGTTCGTCCCGCCCAGGTCGCCCTTCGTGTAGCCGCCGACGTAGATCGCCCCCGCCGCATCAACCGCCACCCCGTAGCCCCGATCCGCCACGGAAGCCGCTCCGAACTGGACCAGCCACCGCCGATTCCCACCCGGATCGAACTGCACCGCAAAGGCATCGTCGGTGGTGTTCCCCGCGTGCCCGCCGTCCAGGTTCCCGGTGGTGTAACCAGTCACGACCGGACGACCCTGCCCGTCGACCGC
>NZ_DASRXP010000631.1:0-71456 GCF_035687465.1 Kribbella sp. | reverse complement strand
GAGGGGTCGCCGTCGTCAGCTTCTTCGTCTGGATCATCCGGCTGGTCGACCGGGCCGATGCAGCGCAGGCCACCGGTGATTACGTCGACATCTACGACCTGCAGGACTTCATGGTCCGGGTCGCGCTGGCAGTGAACATCGGCTTCACCGTCGCGACCGTGCTGCTCATCGTCGCCGCGATCACGATCTCGCTGCTCCTGCTCCGCGTCACCAACTGGCAGGACGCCCGCGGCCCCGAACTCGGTCCCACACTCCCCGCCCACTCACCCTCATACCCCACCCCCGGCCACCTCCCCGGCGGCCCGGCTCCAGCGCATCCGCAGGTCGGCCCACCGCAGTACGCACCCCGCCCCTACGACTCCACCCGAGGCACCTACGGCTCAGGCGGCTCGGGCTACGGCAACTACGGCCAGGGCGGCCACGGACAGGGCGGCTACACAGGACCACCCCAGCCGCCGACCCCGCCCGGAGGTCCGCCACCGGCACCCTTCCCGACCGACGGCAGCGGCCAGCACCAACCCCCACCCGGCGGCACACCCCCTTGGCACCGCCCCCGCTGACAACCCCGCACACGATCCCGGACGACCTCGCCGGGCAATGCGTGCGTGGGCCGGCACCCGCCCCCTCCCACCACCATTCACCAGTCCAGCGCAGTAGACCTAGAGGTACCAAAGCGCCGCGGTGGCGTCGTCGTGGCGTTTGCCGCGGAAGCTGCCGGTGAGCGCTGCAGCGTCGTAGGCCCGGACTCGATCGATCAACGCCTGCGGGCCTTCGCCGGTGAGCACTTCTAGGAGCTCCTCCCACGTGTGCCCGTAGCGCTCGGCATAGCGGGAGGCCCCGTCTGTCAGGAGTGCGACCAGCTCGACGTCGGCGCGTTCCGTAGTACCGGCGACTGCCTCGTACGCCGCCTTCGGTTCGGTACTCGCCACCCAGAACCCGCCCGCCTGGTTCCGCAGCCGCCGCACCGCCTCGAATGTGTACTCCGGCAGCAACTCGATCCGGTTGTCCGCCACCACCGTGATCCGCTGATCCGGAGAACGCAGGACGACCGGCGAATCGGCGAGCACCAGATGCTCGACCTCGCCCGCAGTCGCGCGCACGATCGACACCGTCGACGACGGGCTGTCCGGATTCGCCAAATCGCAGGTCGACGCGTGCTCGGCACACACCGCGGCGATCGCATCAGCCAGGAGGTCCGCCAGCGGCGCCTCCGACCGCCCGAGCAGCGGCACCACCAACTGCCGGCCGAGTTGCCCGACCAACCACGCCACCGTGTGCCGGCAGCCCGAATCGACGCCGGGCGGCGCGGTCGCCCCATCCAGGATCACCACGAACTCGGGCCCGCTCAGCACCAGATCCTCGTTGACAGCAGGCGCCACCCGATCCGGCGCGGGCTGACAGGCTGAGCGGAGCTCCACCCGTCCATTCAACCTTGCACGGACGCCGGACCCCGAGCCCTGTCATGCGCTGCCCAGGTGTCGATCAGGGACTGGTCGAGGCTGATCTGGCAGGTCCAGCCGAGGTGCTTCTCGATCAACGTCGTGTTCGCCTGTTGCCAAGGCGCCGCATCCGCGGGCGAACCGGCATGCCCCGCGTGGACCGCGCCTTCGACGACCTTGGTGGGGATCCCACTGAGCTCGATCAGCCGGTGGACGACGTCCCGCGCCAGCGCTGCCCTTCCCGATCCGACGTTGAGCACGGGCGGCAACTTGGCATCGGTGAGCGCGGCTGCAACCGCCGCTGCCGCGATGTCCCGGACGTCGACGTAGTCCCGCCAAGCTTCCAGGGACCCCATCTGCAGGGTGTCGGTGGTCCCGACCTGCCGGATCACCCGGCCCACCAGAGTGGAGGCGGGCGACCCCGGCCCGGTGATCTGGAACGGCCTCAGCAAAACCGCGTCGGCACCGTTGCGCTGCGCCCGGAGTACCAGCTCCGAGCCGGCGAGCTTGGTGAACCCGTACGGCGCGACCGGGCGGAGGTCCACTTGTTCGTCCTGGCTCGTGCCGTGCGGCGCCCCGCCGTACTCCGCGGCGGAGCCGAAATGGACGAACCGGGCGTTGGTCGCGTGGTTCCGCATCGAGGAGAGCAGTGCCTCGACCGCGACGACGTTCCCCCGGGTGAGCTGGTGCACATCACCGTGGGTAGCAGCGGCAGCGTTGATGATCACGGTCGGTTTGTACCGGCCGATCTGCGCGTCCAGGGCATAGCTGTGCCCCGTGGCGAGGTCGAACTGCCGGTGGGGATCGCCCGTACTCCGGGTCATGCCCCGGTGCTCGATGCCGCGCTCCGCCAGCAGCGCGCAGATCTTGGTCCCGAGGAAGCCGCCGGCGCCGAACACCATCACCCGCTCTGATCCGGTCACCTGCACCATCTTGCCTCCCGTCGTTGTCGATCCCCTGAACTTTGTCCGTCGGGGTCGTCACAATGCAGGGGAACCGAGAGGAAGTGCTGTGGCTGACCGCAAGCACGGGCGCCCCGCGCCTGCCACCGAGACCACGATCCGCGACTGGGACGACGCCGACCCGTCCGGGCAGACCTACGCCAAGGTGCTGTTCATCGATTCCGACCTGACCGAGATCGCGAACCAGGGCGGGGTGTTCGAGGAATGCACCTTCCGCGGCGTTCGGTTCAACGCCTCCACCCACACCGATGCGGCGTTCGTGAACTGCACCTTCGTCCGCTGCTCGTTCTTCGACACCACCTTCACCCGCTGCAAACTGATGGGCAGCATGTTCGACGACTGCGCCTACAGCCTGCTCAAGGTCGAAGGCGGTGACTGGTCCTTCGTCGGCTTGCCGGGCGCCGATCTGCGAGGTGCGGAACTGCGGGGCGTGAAACTACGCGAGGCCGACCTGACCGGTCTGCGGGCGGCCAAGGCGATCCTGACCAACGTCGACCTCACCGGCGCCTGGCTGCACCATGCCGATCTGTCCGGCTGCGATCTCCGCGGCTCCGACCTGTCCACGCTCGACCCGCTGACGGTCGAACTGAAGCACGCGATTGTCGATCTGACCCAGGCGATGGTGATCACCGAGTCCCTCGGCCTGGACGTCCGGCCCTAGCCAAGGTGTGGATATCTTCCGTGTTATGACCCCTTCATCCCCCGAATAGTCCACAACCTGTGGATAACCTTCCACCCCTCCACGGCTCGGCTTCCAAGGTGGTGAAGGGGGAGATCAGCGAGCCCGGGCCACTGGGCGGCTCGCACGCTGGATCGGGATGGGGCGGAGGGCCAGTTCGCCGCGGCGATGACGTGCGGGTGGTCTCCCACGCATCACCAGTACTGCGCTGTGCTCCACGACGTACGCGGGACTCGTCAGGGTCTGGACCCGGATGAGTACCTGCAGTGCGGCCGCCAGGCCGACACCGGCGAAGGCGCCGAGCGTGTTCGCGATCAGGTCATGCAGTTGGCAGGATCGGCCCAGCGGTGGAATCAGCGCCTGGACCGCCTCCACGGAGGCCGACAGCCCGATTCCGGCGGCGATACTGTCCGCCGGGCGGCCGCTCGCGAGGGTAAGCATTCCGGCGGCGGGGATGAAGAGCAGGACGTTGAGCAGTCCCTGTAGCGAGGTGAGTCCGCCGGTGGTGGTCAACTGGGTCCCGCAGGTGCCGATCCCGCCCAGGTGGTGGCCCGTGGGGCTGAGCGTGGCCGCCAGGATCAGCGCGATCGAGGCCGGCAGCAGGAACGACGCCAGCCGCGGTACCAGGTCACCCCGGCGGCGGACCGAGGAGATGACGAGGGGCAGCGCCATTCCGGTCAGCACGAGCCACGTGTCCAGCAGGTGCGGGATACCGCGATAGGTCTCGAGCACGTGTCCGGATCCTCCGTCGTCAGCCGGGACCCCGCGCAGCCCCGACCGGACCCCGCGTGATCACGTCGTCAGTGGTTCGTCCCGATGACTTCCTCATCAGACGATCAGCTGTCGGCGAGGCCGCCCGCTAGGCCGATCCAGACATCTGCACGCACCCGCAAACCAGCCGTGCAGTCCCCGTGACAATCCGTGCACCAACTGTCACGCCATTCACCTTTTAGTAGCCCAAGGCAACCTCTCTCGACTTGATGCCATCGGCAACGTCTTGGGACTACCTCGATCCCGGGCTGACAAACCCCTTGCGCCAAGGTCCGGAGCACCTGCACCATCCGTGGATGGACGACACGCCCCAGCGCTTCCCAGACGCCCTTCCTCCGCTACGCTCAGCGGCCCTCGAAGCGGGCTTCACCATGTCTTGCGACGAGCGCACCGGCAGCCTGCTCGCAGTACTGGCAGCCGCCCGCCCCGGTGGCAGGATCCTCGAGCTCGGCACAGGTATTGGCGAGGGAACCGCCTGGCTCCTCAGCGGCATGGACCAGGGCTCCCACCTGATCTCGGTCGAGCTCGACTCCGCCGTCCAGGCGGTTGCCCGCGCCCAACTGGGCTCCGATCCACGAGTGACGTTCGTGACCGGAGACGGCGGCGACTGGCTCGAGGCCTACGACGGCGAGCCCTTCGACCTGGTGTTCGCCGACACTTGGCCAGGAAAGTTCACCCACCTCGACCGAGCCCTGAGCCTGGTCACCAGAGGCGGAACCTACCTAATCGACGACCTGCTTCCACAGTCCGGCTGGCCCGAGGACCACCACGACTCGGTCAGCCAACTGCTCGCCGACCTGGACGCCCGCCAGGACTTCCACTCCGTCCGGTTGACCTGGTCAACCGGCCTCCTGATGGCTGTACGAACCAAGTCCTAGGGACGGGCTCTAGGCGTCCTTGTGGCTGGTGATGTTGATCAGGTTGCCGTCAGGGGCGCGGACGAGGAACCGTCGCAGGCCCCAGGGTTCGGTGGTCAGCGGGTGGACGATCTCGAAGCCCCGTCGTTTCGCGTCTTCGTACGCCTCTTCCACGTCGTCGCCGACAGCGACCGAGATCACCGAGTCCTCCGGAGCGGTGGCGTCGCGGGTGACGAGTTGAACGACAGCCCGTCCGTCCGGTGACTGGAATCGGGCGACCCAGCCCATATTGAGCCCCTCATCGCTGAGCCCGAGGTAATCCACGTAGAAGTCGCGAGCTTCGCCAATGTCAGGAACAGACAGGTTCGCAATGATGCGAGTGGGCTGCACTGCTGCCTCCATCTACCCGTAGCTGATGACGTGCCGACGATGCCCACGATACGGGCAGAATGACGACCTGCCCTGCGACCGACTTGGCGTCACGCGCCCAGTGCTCCTCAGCTCACTGGTCCGCGGTGAAGTCGGCGAGGAGCTCGGCGATGAAGGAGTGGGCATCGCGCACTGCGGCGGGATTGCGGGTCCGGTAGTAGGGGATCGCGATCATTCTCAGGGAGAGGACCCAGCCGCGGGCGCGGATCCAGGTGTCCTGGTCGACGCGCATCGCGTCGCGGAAGGCCTGTCGTGAGTCACCTTCGAACAAGTACCAGGCGGCCAAGAGATCACCGGCCGGGTCGGCGGCCCACGCAGTACCGAAGTCGATGACCGCAGCAAGTCTGCCGTCAACCACCAGGACGTTTCCCGGCATGAGGTCGCCGTGGATCCACCTGGGCGGACCGGCCCAGGTGTCCGCCGCCAGCGACGCCTCCCACGCGGCAAGCACCAGCCCGGTGTCGAACTCGTCGCGCAACTCATCCAGCGCCTCGCGAAAGAACGCGTCACGCGGCGCCAGCGGCGTACCCCGACTGAACGGGTCGTCCGGCGGAACCGGAGCACCGGTCGTGTCGACCGTCTGCAGGCAGTGAACGAACTCGGCAAGCTCACGCGCCGCGGCGATCGGGTCGGCGAGCTGATCCCGCTGGAAGGCCTCGCCCTCCAGCCACCGGTACACGCCCCAGCTGAAGGGATACCCCGCTCCAGGTGTCCCGAGAGCCAACGGCTCGGGTATGGCCAGTGGAAGGTGGGGGGACAGGCGCGGCATCCAGGTCAGGTCCTTCTCCACCTGACCTTGGTTCTGCGCGGTGCGAGGCAGCCGGACCGCCAGATCAGGACCCACCCGAAACGTCACGTTGTCCGTCCCCGACGCTGCGACGACCTGAACCGGAGCGCCGGCCCATTGCGGGAACTGCTCGGCCAACAGGCGCACCACCAACGACGCGTCGATGTCCACCTCGTCATCGTGCAACTTGGCGACCTTGGACATGGTCACGGAGTCTCACACCCACCTCGCTATCGGTCAACCGACTTCCAACCGCCCCCACTGCTGCGTTTTCCAGAGGGGCACGCAAAGGGCACGACCTTCTGATCCGGAGCCGCTGTTAGCAAGCCCGTCAGCGGGCGCACCGGCGTAGGGTTCCGACATGGTCTCGGCCGCACAGCATCGTCGTCGTAACTGGTGGGCAGTGATCGGTGCGGTCGTTCTGATTGTCGCGAACGTGGTGTGGTCCCGGTTGGCGGGTGCCTCGGAATGGACAGACTCAGCCATTTTCGGGTCGCCACTCGCTGCGTTGGTCGGGGCAGTGGCTGGGTGGGGAGTAGCGGTGCTCGTGGAGAGACGTGCTCGCTAGAACGCTGTCAGGGGAGTTGAATCCCGCCTCGTTCAGGATCAGGTCCGGCGGGCTCAGGGCGGGGCGAACGGGTTGCGCTGCGTTGCGGCGAGAGATTTTTTTGGGGCTGTGTCGATCCGTCGGCCGCTCGTTCGACCTGTGGGTGCGAGGGCCGAGAGGCGGCTCCCGAGGGACGAGGAGAACGCGATGTCGCAGTACATGCTGATCATGCGGGGCACCGATGAGACGAACGCGGCCATGATGGCCAACGTCGACGAGCTGATGGCCGCGACCCGCCTGTTCATCGAGGAGTTGGCGAAGGCCGGCGTCTACGTCGCAGCCGAAGGGCTGGACGATCCGGGCCAGGGTGTCGTGGTGCATTTCGGCGACGAGGCCCCGGTGGTCACGGACGGGCCGTACGGAGAGACCAAGGAACTGTTCGGGGGCTTCTTCCTGCTCGATGTCGCCTCGAAGCAGGAGGCGGTCGAGTGGGCCAAACGGGTCCCGGCGGCCCCCGGGTCCAAGATCGAGATCCGGCGGGTGCCCGGGGAGGACGAGGTCCCGCAGGACAGCGGGAAGTTCGTCAAGGAAGGGACCTTGCGCGAGAGCAGCGGCCGGATCTGATGGGTCCGGCCGACGTCGAGGCCGTCTGGCGGATCGAGTCGGCGCGGATCGTCGCCGCGCTGACCCGGTTCACCGGCGATTTCGGGCTGGCCGAGGATGCTGCCCAGGAGGCGGTGGCCGAGGCGCTGGTGTCATGGCCGCTCAGCTCTCCGACCAGTCCGGCCGGCTGGCTGATGGCCACGGCCCGGCGGCGGGCGATCGACGCGATCCGCCGCCGGACAGCCCTGCAGGACCGCTACGCGCTGCTGGCGGCTGACCCGGTGGTCGACGACGACATCGACCCCGACCGGATCGACGACGACATCCTGGCGCTGATGTTCGTCAGCTGCCACCCGGTGCTCTCCCCGGAGGCTCGGGTGGCGCTGACCCTGCGCGTGGTCGGCGGCCTGTCCACCGAACAGATCGCCCGCGCGTTCCTGGTCACCGTGCCGACCGTGCAGGCCCGCATCACCCGGGCGAAGAAGACGATCGCGGCGGCCGGGGTGCCGTTCGAGCTGCCGCCGGCCGGTGAGCGCCGGGTGCGGCTGGGCGGCGTGCTCAGCGTCGTCTACGTGATCTTCACCGAGGGGTCGACGGCCACGTCGGGCGACCGGCTGCTAAGCCCCGGCCTCGCGTACGAAGCGATTCGGCTGGCCCGCACGCTGGCCGCGCTGCAGCCGGACGAGCCGGAGGTGCACGGTCTACTCGCGCTGTGCGAGCTGACGGCCGCGCGCTTCCCGGCCCGGACCGACCCGGATGGTTCGCCGATCCTGCTGACGGACCAGGACCGGCGGCGGTGGGACTTCTCGGCGGTCCGCCGTGGGCTGGCAGCGCTGGCCATAGCATCGGTTCGCGGGCTCGGCCCCTACGGCCTGCAGGCTGCGATCGCCGCTGCCCACGCATCAGCGCCGTCGGTCGAGGAGACCGACTGGGATCGGATCGTGGTGCTCTACGAGGCGCTCGGCCGGGTCGCACCCTCGCCGGTGGTCGAGCTCAACCGGGCCGTCGCCGTGGCCATGGCCTCGGGTCCGGCGCAAGCCCTGGCCATCGTGGACGAACTGATCGCCTCGGACCGGCTCCCCGGTTCGCACTTGGTTCCGACCGTACGCGGTGAGCTGCTGGCCCGCCTCGGCCGGCGACCGGAAGCGCGCGCCGAGCTGGAACTGGCGGCCCGCCTGTGCACAAACCAGCGCGAACGCTCAGTACTCCTACGCAAGGCGACCGCCCTGAGCTGAGGCCTACAGCGCGGACGGAGGTCGCTGGCCGAGGACACAGAACTCGTTACCTTCGGGGTCTGCCAGTACAACCCACGATCCATCACCCTGGCCAATATCAACACGCTGTGCGCCGTGGGCCACCAGACGAGCCACCTCGGCGTCCTGGTCGTCAGGCCTGAAGTCCAGATGCAGTCGGCTCTTAGCCTTCTTGCTCTCATCAAGCCGGACGAAGTCCAACCCCGGCAGGCGATCCGGCTCCGGGCGGATCTCGAACTCGTCAGCAGAGGAGTGGACCACAACCCAACCAAGAGCCTCGGCCCACCACTGCCCCAAGGTCACCGGATCTACCGAGTGAACAATTACCTGTTCCCATTCCAAGGTCATCCGCCGAGCTTAGACATGCCAGGGCTTCAGAAACAGGCACTTTAGTTCGGAGAAGCCAGCCCAGCATGGCGCGTGCCCCGTGTCTTCCCGTCTGCCGTTCAGCCCACGCGTAGCGCGATCCGGAGACGCCAGAGGGACCGAGATGGAGCGGATGGGGCATGCCAGCTCGCGGGCGGCGATGATCTACCAGCACATCTCGAAGGACCGGGACCGACACATCGCGTACGGCTACGGTTGCCGTATGCCTGAAGACGGTCCGCCGGAGCTATCACCGGATCCCGCGGACGTAGTAGTGACAATCACCCGGATCGTCGCTTCTCCGTGGCCGACCACCGAAGGCGAACGGCGCGCCATGTTCTCCGAGATGGCCTTCCTCGAGCGCAGCCCCGCCACCGAGCCGCCGGAACGAACAGCCGGCATCTTCAGTACCTCCCTTAGCGATGAGGTTGCCGGCTCCTGGAGCACCTTCAACGGCGAGTTTCTCGGCCTCAGCTTCTTCCTCTACCTCTCACCTGACCCAACCGACCCGAAGCCCAGAGCTGGCTATGACGCCTTGAGGCGTCTCTTGTCTGAAGCCTTCGGGGCACCCGTCGAGGAGTGGGGTCCGGCACACATGCCGGCGAGCGCCTGGACCATCCGAGGCCTCGTGTTGTCCATGTACTGCCACGGCCGGGGAAACGGCTGTGTGCAAGTTGGCCTTGAACATGCCGAGCGAACAGCCGCAAACAGCGCCGCCAGGGAGCCGGAAATCAGGCTCTGACCTGAGGAAAGAAGGTTGTGGAGACGAGGGGACTCGAACCCCTAACCCCTGCCTTGCAAAGGCGGTTCAGGCACTCCCGCTGGCCTGAGCGGTCAGACCGTGAGCCTGGGCTCGGCTGGTTTCTCCCCGTGAGTGACCGACCGAGCCCACTGCCGCGTTCTCGTAAGGGCACGCAGAGGGCACGACCGCTTAGCACGTCTCCTCGACCACGAGCAGGGACCTGCGCTGGTCGTCCTTAAACTCCCCCGCCTGAAAGTCCGTGTAATCGTCCACCGAAGCACCCCCCTTGCCGTCCAGGTAGGGGCGGATCATCGCCGTGAATTTGTCCCGGTGCTCAAGGGTTACGTCGCGGATTTCGTTCGCATAGGCGTGCAGGACTCGAACCTGTGGGTCGTCGATCAGTCGTTCGATGCGTTTCCAGGGCAGATCTCCCCCACGCAACTGCCAGCGAGCGCCGGTCTCATCCGTGTACTCGCCGGATCTGATCGGTTGGTACCAATCGATCGACGGCCCTGCTGGCTCCGGGTTCGCGGTGACTACCTCGTCGACCATGCCAGCGAAGGTCTCGTGGCGGTCGTGCTTCCGATTGCGTCCCATCCGTCCATCATCACCCGATCGGAGCGCCGTTGGGTTCTCAACCGCCCAACCTTGCGTCTTCCCGTCTGCCGTTCAGCCCACGCGTAGCGCGATCCGGAGACGCCAGAGGGGACAAGGTGGAGCGCCCTACCGGACGAACGACCTTGTCCCCTCTGGTGGCTCCTGATAGGTCCTGACTGGGCTGAGCGGCAGGCGGGAAGACGCACCCCCGACCAATAGGCCGGCCGATTCGGACCGTCATCCCGGAGTCGTGAGGCCCCTGCCGGAGGCAGATTGTGTGTCGTGATCAGGCCCGACAGTCAAGCGGCTAAGACCGACGGGTTAAACCGGCGATCAGACGCCTGGCTCGTTGGCCGCTGGCAGCTGGTCTCGTGTGTATCGAAGTTGCATTCCACCCGTTGGCCCGGCGAGGACGGCGCCCTGGCGCCGCCCGCAGCCGGGCCTTTGCGCGCCGGAGGCGCGCCTTGATCCATAAGAGCCAAATTCGGCAGAGGGCTAGAGCAACCGGGCGGTGTAGCCGTGCTGGACCAGCTCGTCGTATGCCTGCTTGACGTTGTCGGGCATCGGCTGCGGTACGGCGAATCCGCGTTGGGCGAAGAGGTCGATTCGCTGCGTGTCGCCGACGAGCATATTGAGGACGCGGTCGACGTCGCCGATGGTCTCGATGTACTCGGCTAGGGGCAGCGGCAAGGATGCACAGATCGGGTCGACCTCGGGCCAGATCTTGCGGCACGTGGCGTAGGCCCTGCGCTGCTGGTAGGGCCTGGAGATGAGGGTTACCGACTTGGGGAAGATGCCACGTTCGGCGAGTGCAGCTCGGGTGAGGACGATGTTCTCGCCGGTGTTGGTGGCCTGGGATTCGAGGATCATGGCATCGGCTGGGACACCCAGCTCCTGGGCGTGCTCGGCGTAGTGGATTGCTTCGCCTCGGGGGAACCGCTCGACGGTCGTTGGCGCATTCGCGCCGGTGAACACGATGAGCGGGAACATGCCCTGGTGGTACAGCTCGGCCGTGTAGGTCGCGACGCCCAGGTCGTGGCTACCGAGTCCGACGCCAACGTCGGTCGGACGTAGCTCGTGGTGCATGTTGTGGTAGTCCCACAGGACCTGAGTGGCCTCAAGTACATCGGTTGGTACCGCAGTGCTTGGACTCATTCGGGGATCGTAAAGGTGTAGGTCCAGGCGAAGCGACTGGCCGCGTGCACGCCTCGGGCGAACTCGACCACACGACCCGTACTGGTCACCGTGCGACGGTGCAGGATCATCACCGGCTCGCCCGCCGTCAGCTCCAGCTGCCCCATCTCGTCGGGTGCCGACTGTCCACTTCCACGACCTCCGCCACACCGGCAACACCCTGGTCGCTGAGAATGGCGCAACGCTGCGGGAGTTGATGGAGCGCATGGGGCACGCCAGCACTCGCGCGGCTCTGATCTACCTCCACGTCTCCAAGGGCCGGAGTAAGCACCTGGCCGACGGCCTGAGCACGCTCATCGATGCGGCTCGGAACGCGGGGGAGTCGAAGTGAAAGGGCACGCGGAGGGCACGGAGACTTCGGAGATTCTCTCGTTGCCTGGCCGGTCAAGCTGCGAATGTGGGCGTGACCTGGGGAAACGTAGTTGTGGAGACGAGGGGACTCGAACCCCTAACCCCTGCCTTGCAAAGGCAGTGCTCTGCCAGTTGAGCTACGCCCCCGTGGGGTGGTCAGCGACCGGGTGTGACCGGGTCGACGGCCTCGGCCCAGAGGTCCTGCTCGGCGCGGGCCTGCTGGGTCTTCTTGTAGGCGAAGTATCCACCGATGCTGGCCAGCAGTACCAGCAGAATCTTCTTCAGCACCGGTGACTCCTTGGATGGACGTTCGGGATGTGGGCCTAACAGGATTTGAACCTGTGACCTCTGCCTTATCAGGGCAGCGCTCTAACCAACTGAGCTATAGGCCCGCGTTACGGGGTGAACCCGGGAGAGATTACCGCACTCGGTGCCCGTCTCCCAAACCGGTTCCAGCCGGACCAGGACCTCGCCCGACCGGAACCAGGTCACCGGGCTCAGTCCTCGCTCGCGAGGGTGACTTCGAGGCCGCCCAGCAGCGTGGCGGCGATGTTGTAGAGGAACGAGCCGAGCGTCGCCAGCGCGGTGATGATGAGCACGTCGGCGCACGCCAGCAGCGTGGTGAAACCCATCACCTTGCCGGTGTTGACGTAGTTCTCGATCCGGAACGGCTCGGCCGACGGGGTGCCCAGCACCTCGGACACCGTGTTGTTGATGTTGTCGAAAACGCCCGCCGCACCGATCGCGGACCAGACGATGAACACCGCGACCCAGGTGACGATGCCGAAGGCGATCGACAGCAGGAACGCCGTCTTCATCACCGACCACGGGTCCAGCCGGGTCAGCCGCAGCCGCGCCTTCCGGGTCTGCGGCCGGGTCGATGTCTTCACCGTCGGCTCGGTGGCAACCCGGACCTTCGGCTCCGAACTGCCCTGCGTCGCCGCTTCCTTGACCGCCGCGGCCTTCTCGAACACGGCCTGCTTGGCCGCATTCACCTTGTCGCCGAAGGTCTCCGTCGTCGACTTGCCCGGGATCGACTTGGCCGGCGTCGAGAGCTTGCCGGTCTGCCCGTACGCCGAAACCGGCGGCGGACTGGCCAACCCAGGGGCAGCACCGGAAACCGGACCAGGGCTGGGCAGCCGTGGCTCCGGACGCCCAGGCGTACTGGGATTCACCACCGGCCGTGGCGTCGTCGGGGGTGCCTGCTTCACCACCGGTCGCACCGGTGGCTGCTGCGGAGGACGGGCCGGCTTCGTGGCGGAAGACCCCGACTGGTTGGCCGGAGGAGGCGTGGCCGGTCGCTGCGGCGGGCGGAACTCCCCGGGCTTCGGGGTGTTCGCAGTACCGGGTCTGGGCTGGCCGCTGCCGTTGGAAGCAGGGTTACGACCGTTGGAGGTCGGTGTGGCCGGTGGGGTCGACTGGCTCTTCCCGGCGGTCCCTTGTGAGGGCCGCTGGGATTTGGAGTTGTCTGCCGCCCCATCAGGCCATGTCGGCCTCGCGCGGTTGGTCATCAGATGCCTTCCTGGCCGGCTTCGTCGCCTTCGACGGTAGCCGCGTCCTCGATGTCAGTCGAATGCTGGTCATCATTCTGGACGCTTCCAGGGGCGGGTTCGGTTGTCGATCCGTCCACATCCTGGGCACCTTCGGCACCCTCGAGGCCATCCTCGGCCTCGTCGTCACCGATGGTGAGGTCGGTGTTACGCGCGATCGCGACCACGGCGTCGGATTCGCCGACTCCGGCGAACCGCACACCCATCGTGTCGCGGCCCTTCACCGGCACACTGTCGACCCGGCTGCGGACGACCTGGCCGCTGGCCTTGATCGCGAGCACCTGGTCGGCGTCGACGACGATCAGCGCACCGACCAGTGAGCCGCGCTCGTCGTTCAGCTTGACCGCCTTGATGCCGAGCCCACCGCGGCCCTGCTGCCGGTACTCCGAAACCCGGCTGCGCTTGGCGTAACCGGCATCGGTCACGGTGAACACGTACTGCGCGTCCTCCTCCGACCCGGCCCGGATCACGGACATCGCCAGCAACTCGTCGCCGTTGCGGAACTTCATCCCGGTGACGCCGGAGGTGGCGCGACCCATCGGCCGCAACTGCTCGTCGTTCGCGGTGAAGCGGATCGACTGGCCCTTCTTGGAGACCAGCATCAGATCGTCCTCGGCGGAAGCCAGCTCGGCGCCGATCAGCTCGTCGTCGTCCTCGCGGAAGTTCACCGCGATGATGCCGCTCTGCCGGGCCGAGTCGTAGTCGGTCAGCGCCGTCTTCTTCACCAGGCCGCGCTTGGTGGCCAGCAACAGGTACGGCGACTGCTCGTAGTCCCGCAGCGTCAGGACCTGGGCGATCTCCTCGTCCGGCTGGAACGAGAGCAGCCCGGCCACGTGCGAGCCCTTGGCATCTCGCGCCGACTCCGGCAGCTGCCACACCTTGGCGCGGTAGACCCGGCCCTTGGTGGTGAAGAACAGCATCCAGTGGTGGTTCGTGGTGGCGAAGAAGTGCCCGATCTCGTCCTCGGCGCGCAGCGCGGCACCACGAACGCCCTTACCGCCACGGTTCTGGGTGCGGTACATGTCGGTCTTGGTGCGCTTGGCGTACCCGCCGCGGCTGATGGTGACGACCACGTCCTCGTCCGGCACCAGGTCCTGCACGGACAGGTCGCCGTCGGCCGCGATGATCTCGGTCCGGCGCTCGTCACCGAACTTGTCCACGATCTCGGCCAGTTCGTCGCGGACGATGTGCCGCTGCCGGACCGGGTCGGCCAGGATGTCCTCGAGGTCGGTGATGATCGCCTCGAGCTCGTTCAACCGGTCGATGATCTTCTGCCGCTCCAGGGCGGCCAGCCGGCGCAGCTGCATGTCCAGGATCGCCTGGGCCTGCACCTCGTCGATGTCCAGCAGCTGGATCAGCCCCTGCCGCGCCTCCTCCACGTCGGGGCTGCGGCGGATCAGGGCGATGACCTCGTCCAGCGCGTCCAGCGCCTTCACGTAACCGCGGAAGACGTGCGCGTTCTTCTCGGCCTCACGCAGGCGGTAGCGGGTCCGGCGCTGGATGACCTCGATCTGGTGGTCGATCCAGTAGGTGATGAACAGGTCGAGGCTCAGCGTGCGCGGCACGCCGTCGACCAGCGCAAGCATGTTGCAGCCGAACGTGTCCTGCAGCTGGGTGTGCTTGTAGAGGTTGTTCAGTACTACGCGCGGTTGGGCGTCCCGCTTCAGCACGATCACCAGCCGCTGGCCGGTCCGGGACGACGTGTCGTCGCGGATGTCGGCGATGCCGTTCATCTTGCCGGTGTTGACCAGCTCGGCGATCTTCTGCGCCAGGTTGTCCGGGTTCACCATGTACGGCAACTGGCTGACGACCAGGCTGGTCCGGCCCTTGGCGTCTTCCTCGATGTCGACCACCGCGCGCATCGTGACCGAGCCACGGCCGGTGCGGTAGGCGTCGTCGATGCCCTTGTAGCCGACGATCAGCGCGCCGTTCGGGAAGTCCGGGCCCTTGATGTGCTCCATGCACGCCGCCAGCACCTCTTCCTGGCTGGCGTCCGGGTTCTCCAGGCACCAGTTCGCGGCGGCCGCGACCTCGCGCAGGTTGTGCGACGGGATCATCGTCGCCATCCCGACCGCGATCCCGGCCGAGCCGTTCACCAGCAGGTTCGGGAAGCGGCTGGGCAGGATCACCGGCTCCTGCGAGCGCCCGTCGTAGTTGGGGCGGAAGTCGACCGTGTCCTGGTCGATGTCGCGCACCATCTCCATCGCCAGCGGCGCCAGCCGGCACTCGGTGTACCGCATCGCGGCCGCCGGGTCGTTACCCGGCGAACCGAAGTTGCCCTGGCTCTGGATCATCGGCGCGCGCATCACCCACGGCTGGGCCAGCCGGACCAGGGTGTCGTAGATCGCCGAGTCACCGTGCGGGTGGTACTGACCCATCACGTCACCGACGATGCGCGAACACTTGGAGAAGCCCCGGTCCGGCCGGTAGCCACCGTCGTACATCGCATAGAGGATGCGGCGGTGCACCGGTTTGAGGCCGTCACGCACCTCGGGCAGCGCGCGGCCGACGATGACGGCCATCGCGTAGTCGAGGTACGACTGCTGCATCTCCGTCTGCAGATCGAGGGGCTCGATCCGGTCGTGTCCAGGAGAAATGGGGGTCTCGGTCATCTGGTGCTCGTCCCGTTCAAGTCAGTACGTCGGTGAGGTCGGCGCTGCGAGTGGTTCGCCAGGGCAGGACCCTGGCGACCCTCAGATATCAAGACGGTGCTAGATGTCAAGGAAGCGAACGTCCTTGGCATTGCGCTGAATGAAGTTGCGTCGGGCCTCGATGTCGTCGCCCATCAGGGTCGCGAAGGTCTCGTCGGCGCGGGCTGCGTCGTCCAGGGTGATCTGCAGCAGCACCCGGTTGGCCGGGTCCATCGTGGTCTCCCACAGCTCCTGGGGATTCATCTCACCCAGACCCTTGTACCGCTGGGTGGCGTTCTCCTTCGGCAGCTTCTTGCCCGCCTCGTGGCCGGCCACCATCAGGCCGTCCTTCTCGCGCTCGGTGTAGGCCAGCTCGTGCGCCGAGTTGCTCCAGCGGATCTTGTACAGCGGCGGCTGGGCGGCGTACACGTGGCCGCGCTCGATCAGCGGGCGCATGAAGCGGAACAGCAGGGTGAGCAGCAGCGTCCGGATGTGCTGGCCGTCGACATCGGCGTCGGCCATGATCACGATCTTGTGGTACCGCAGCTTCTCCTCGTCGAAGTCCTCGTGGATGCCGGTACCGAGGGCGGAGATGATCGCCTGGACCTCGTTGTTCTGCAGGACCTTGTCGATCCGGGCCTTCTCGACGTTCAGGATCTTGCCACGGATCGGCAGGATGGCCTGGAACTTCGGGTCCCGGCCACCCTTGGCGGAGCCACCGGCCGAGTCACCCTCGACGATGTAGACCTCGCACTCCTCCGGGTTCGTCGACTGGCAGTCGGACAGCTTGCCCGGCAGCCCGCCGCCGCCGAGCAGTCCCTTGCGGTTGCGGGCCAGCTCGCGCGCCTTGCGGGCGGCGATCCGGGCACTCGCGGCCGCGGTGGCCTTGCGGATGATGTCGCGGCCCTCGGCCGGGTTCTGCTCGAACCAGGCGCCGAGCCGGTCGTTGACGACCCGCTGGACGAAACCCTTCACCTCGGTGTTGCCGAGCTTGGTCTTCGTCTGGCCCTCGAACTGCGGATTGCCGAGCTTGACCGAGATGATCGCGGTCAGGCCCTCCCGGATGTCGTCGCCGGTGAGCCTGTCCTCTTTCCTCTTGATCATGCCCTGGTCCTCGGCGAACGAGTTGACCAGTGAGGTGAGCGCGGCCCGGAAACCCTCTTCGTGGGTGCCGCCCTCGTGCGTGTTGATCGTGTTCGCGAAAGTGTGCACCGACTCCTGGAAGGAACCGCTCCACTGCATCGCCACCTCGAGGCTGAGACTGTCGTCGCCCTGGGCCGCCTCGAACGCGATCACGTGGTTGTGCACGGTCTCGCGGATGCCGGTCAGGTACTTGACGTAGTCGATCAGGCCGTCGTCGTACTTGAACGACTGCTCGACCGGCTGGCCCTCGGCGGTGTGGTCCGGACGCTCGTCCCGGATCACCAGTTCGAGGCCCTTGTTCAGGAACGCGTACTCGCGGAACCGGGTGGACAGCGTCTCGAACGAGTACGTCGTCGTCTCGAAGACATCCGGGCTCGGCCAGAAGGTGATCGTGGTGCCGGTGGAGTCCGACGTACCGATCTCGGCCAGGTCCGCGTCCGGGACGCCGACGGTGAAGGACTGGGTGTACAGCTTGTCGTTCTTCCGAACGTCGACCTGGAGCCGGGAGGACAGCGCGTTCACCACGGAGACACCGACGCCGTGCAGACCACCGGACACCTTGTAGCCGCCGCCACCGAACTTGCCACCCGCGTGCAGCACCGTCAGGACGACGGTGACGGCCGGCTTGCCCTCGGACTCGACGATGTCGACGGGGATGCCACGGCCGTTGTCGACGACCCGGACGCCGCCGTCGGGCAGCAGGGTGATGATGATCTTGTCGCAGTACCCGGCCAGCGCCTCGTCCACCGCGTTGTCGACGACCTCGTAGACGAGGTGGTGCAGACCCCGCTCACCGGTCGACCCGATGTACATACCCGGCCGTTTGCGCACCGCGTCGAGGCCCTCGAGGACCTGGATCGCGCTCGCGTCGTACGCCGTCTCGACGACGCTGGACTGGATCTCACTCAGCTCAGGTAGTTCGACTTCGGTGCCGGTGCTGTCGGCGGACTGGATTTCATCGGTCTCGGTCGGCTCGTCGGTCACCGGCTGTTGTCCTCCTCGGACCCCGCGTGAACGGGGCATCGATGCACAATGGAAGCCGCTCATACTGTGTTCATCAGCAGAGCGGCTTTCTCAATGGCTCCAGTCTACCTGTCGACCGAAGCAGAACCTGCCATGAGGCGGCTGAAACTCATGCCAGGGCGTCTTTTCGCCCTCCTGGCCATGTCCCCTATCGCGGGTGGGGGCTCGGAAAGCGCTCACGGCCCCTCAGTGGCTTCTGATCGGATTGCCACTGACAGTCTGATCGGCGAGACCCGGTGCCCCGCACCCGGCGGCCCTTAGGATCAGCCGGGTGGAAAGCCTGGACGACGTCATCGACGCCATGATCGCCGATCGGGTGATCCATCGACACCGCCGCAAATGGCTCATCGCCCTCGCCGTCGTGGTCATCCTGGCCCTGGTGATCCTCGTGTTCGGCGGCTGGAAGAAGCGCACCGGCGCCGCTGTGGACACCGTCGACGCGCCGTACTCGGTGGACGCTTCGCGGTTCGAGTACGGGATCAAGTCGGCGAAGATCGTCCGCACGCCGAAGTCGGAGTACCAGAAGGCCGAGGCGAAGGTGGTGGTCAGCATCGATGCGCTGAACACCGACGAGGAGACCCATGCCAGCGCCCCCATCAGCGGCCGGGACATGCTGCTGGTCGTCGGCGACGGCGAACCGCTGGAGGCGAGCATCCGCTGCAAGAACGAGTTCGGCTACGACCTGGTCTACGGACTGCCCAGGGTCGAGTGCACGGCGGAGTACGACGTGGCTCCGGACTACACCGACACCCACGTCAAGATCGGCGTGATCGGGCAGGCGTACGAAGCCGAGAGTTCACTCGTGTCCGGGGACGATCCGGTGTGGCTGCAGGGGGACGCACTGGTCGTGGTTCAGATGACAGCGACCGTGGAGACTGAGAAGCAGCCGTGAAGATCTATCGCCCGACCACCGTCATCGTCGGTGTCGTCTTCGTCCTGCTCGGCGGCATCCTCCGGCTCGCCGATCCGGCTGAGGTGCTGGACGATTCGAGCCGGCAACTCGTCCGGGGCAGCATCGGCGCTCCGCTCACCGGCAAGGACTTCACCCTGACCGTCACCCGGGTCAAGTTCGCCCAGAAGGTACTGCAGAGCGAGTCCGACGATCCGGATGAAGTCCTCACCACGGAAGGGGTTTTCGTCGCCGTCGAGTTCGAGGTCGCCGGCAGGCATCTCCCGGAGACGATCGGTGACCTCAGTCTCGAGACTGACGGCGGAGCCACCTACGAACCCTTCAGCAGCCCCAGCGCCACCAGCGCCACCGCGCCCGCTCCCGGCTTCACCGAGAGTCAGGCCGCCGTCTTCGAGGTCAACCCCGCGGACCTGGCCGGCCTGACGTTGCGGGTCACGCCGATGCAGTTCATCAGCTACTTCACCACCAACTACGCCATCGATCTCGGGATCCCCTCCGAAGACGTCGCGGCCGACCTGGTCGCCAAGGCTTCGACGGCGACCGGGCAGGAGTACCTCGTGCCGCGTCCACAACTGCGGGTGACTTCATGACCAGGGCTACGAATCTGGCGGCCAGGATCGCCGTCCTGATCGCGTTGGTGGCAGCTGCCGTGTGGTCCATTGTCCAACCGGCTCTCGATGCGGCGGAGAAGAAGAAGGAGACCACGATCACCGAGGTGGTCAGCAGGGGACCGGTCGAGGTCGGCGACATCGAGTGGAAGCTCGAGTCGCTCCGCGTCTACACCCAACTCGCGGACACCGAAGGCAAGAAGGTCGATGTCAACGTCCCGGCCGGCGCCTCGATCGTGGTCGCGATGATGGAGATCAAACCGCTCGACGGGGTGGCCATGAAGAACGACGGTTTCCTCTGCGACACCCAGTTGATGGACGACGAGGACAACATCTGGAAAGAGGCGGACTCGGTCTACGGGCTGACCCTTCCGACCGGTTGCTCCGACGAGGACCACCCTTTGACCCGGGGGAAGGCGACCAAGGTGATGAAGGTGTTCGTCGTACCGTCCAAGTCCGTGCCGCGGCTGGTCGGTCTGATCACGCCGACCATCGGGACGCTCAACCCGGAGAAGCGGGTTCTGATCAGCCTTTGACCGGGGCCAGCTCACCGGTTTCGCCGGCCTCCGCGGTCTGCGTGGTCTGCGTGGTCTGGGCGGCGGCCTCGGCGCGGACGGCGCGGCCGACAGAGATGCACTGGTCGAAGGCCGCCGCGAGCAGAGCCACCCGGAAGGTCTCGAAGACGGTCTCCACGATCAGGGTCGTCAGGTTGGCCGCCGTCGAGTCGAAGAGCGATTGCTGCGGGTCACCGATCAAGCGCTGCACGAAGATGAAGGTCCAGTTGTCCGCCAGGGTGAAGGCCGTGTAGACCATGCAGACGACACCCAGATAGACCGGACCGACGCCGACGAGCAGGCGGAATGCGTTCAGCGTCGGGTAGAACTTCTCCTTCAGCCCGCCCAGTACCAGGTCCGGAGCGCGGCCGGCGATCGCTGCGACCCGTCCGGCCTGGGAGCTCTGGGCCTGCGCACTGAGGCTCCGCTCGAACCGGGTTCCCTTCAGCAGCGCCCCCGCGGACAGTGCCCGGTGCCCGAAGACGACAGTGGTGATCGCCAGCCAGGTCAGCGGCTCGCCGACGCCGTCCTTGAACAACGGCCAGAGGGTCTCCCAGAAGACGCCCCACAACCACTCGATGCCGGCCGGCACCGGGATGTGGATGCCGGAGAACCAGTCGGAGACGGCCTGCCACCGGTCGCTCAGCCCGAGCCAGAACCGGCGGTCCTTGAACCAGCCGGTGATCTTGTCGATCACGATCGGCGTGATGATCAGGGCCAGCAGCAGGAAGAAGGCCTCGCTCCACACCTGGATGAACTTCGCCGGCCGGCTCGGCCAGCGGTCGTCGATCGCCTCCACCACCCGCCGGACCACCAGCAGGATCACGATGGCCGGCAGGAAGTCCTTCCAGGTCCCGTTGTTCACCTGGAGGATGAAGTCTCCGCCGATCCCGTTGACGGCGGTGTACTCCAGTCCCAGCGCCTTGATCCGTTCGTCGAGGAATCCCCAGGCGGAGTAGACGGCGACGATCGGCAGCAGCGTGATCGAGAGCAGTTCCAGCAGTCGTTGCTGAGTGGGATCGATCGTCTCCGTCGTCTCGTCCGTCGCGGCGTCACGCCAGCGGTAGAGCGAGCCGGCCAGCATCCGGATCATCGCGACCAGGACGACCATCTGGAGCAGCACGCCTGCTGAGAACAGGCCGATGCCCAGACTGCGGTGCTGATGCTCGCCGAGCCAGATCGCGGCCAGGATGGAGACACGGAAGCCGAGATAGCCGGCTACGAACCAGGTGACCAACGGCAACAGGTTCCGCCACCACAGCCGGAACGTGTCCGCGATCAGCCGGACAGCCTCACTGAATCCCTCGACGAGCGTACGCATCGGGCCCGATCCTAGGGGAGTCTCCGGGCCAAACCACAAGCCGATCAGCCACTGATCTCAACAGACCTGGACCTAGGTCAGCCGTAGGTGTCTCGGGGGCCTCGGCCGCCTCGGACTGTGCGGGGGCCTTTGCGCCAACTGGGGGCGTTGGGCCCTTGGACGTTGACCCGGGTGACAGTGCCGTCGCCGAGTTCGGCGTTCAGGCGGCGTACCAGGTCTGGGGCGAGCAGGCGGAGTTGGGTGGCCCAGGCGGTGGAGTCGGTGCGGACGGTGAGCTCGGTGTCGGTGTAGCTCTCCGGCTTGCAGTGCTCGGCCATCTCGGGGCCGACGATCGCGGGCCAGCGGGCCATCACGCCGTGCACCGCGACGTCGACCTCCCACCCCTGGTCGCGCATCAGCCGGCCCACGGTCGACGTCAGCAGTTGGGGATCGCGGTCGTCGGGGCGGGCGCCGCTGACCTGCGAACCAGCGGACCGGCGCCATCGCGATTTCCGAGCCGGTTTGACCGGTCCATTTACGGCCGCCATTCCCTTCAGGCGGCCGGCCAACGACTTCGCCAGATCCAGCCCCTGTTTGTCGTGCTCGGGAGCGCTCAACTGCTCCGGCGCATCGTTCGCGCCATCGCTCTCAGAGCCGCTCTCAGAGGAATTCCGGGGTTTCGGCTCGGTTCTGGAGGGCTCGGCGCGGGGTTCCGGCTCGGGCCGATCCGGCACAGGCCGCCTGCCGAACCCGCCGAGCAGGTCCGCGTCCGGACGGAGATCCCCGTCCTCAGGCACGCCGTACCGTTCCGTCTCCGACGTCGAACCGGGCTCCGCGCAGCTCATCCGGTACGTCGGCCCCGACCGCCGCGGTCACCAGGACCTGCTCCGCCGGCGCCACGAGCTCAGCCAGCCGGTTACGCCGTTGCGAGTCGAGTTCGGCGAACACGTCGTCCAGGATCAACACCGGCTCACCCCCGTCCGCCCTCAGCAACTCGTACGACGCCAGCCGCAGCGCGAGCGCGAACGACCAGGACTCACCGTGACTCGCATACCCCTTCGCAGGCAAGTCCCCCAGTCCGAGCACGACATCGTCGCGATGCGGCCCGACCAGCGAGACCCCGCGCTCGAGCTCGTCCGACCGCCGCTCCTGTACTGCGCTCAACAGCACCTCGGCAAGCTGGTCCCTCGACACGACTCCTGGCTCCAACGGCACCGACGACTTGTACTCGAGCCGGGCATCACCCTTGCCTCGGGCAACAGTGTCGTACGAGCCGGAGACCAACGGACGCAGGGATTCCAGCAACTCGAGCCGGGCGGCGAGGAGTTCGGAGCCGGCCCGGACCAGGTGCGAGTCCCACACCTCGAGGGTGCGGAGCTGTCCCTCGACCGAGCCGCCCGAGCGGTTCTGCCGACGGGCCATCGAGGCACTCTTCAGCAGGGAGTTGCGCTGCTTCAGGATGCGGTCGTAGTCCTGCCGGACGCCGGCCAGCCGGGGTGTCCGAAGGGTGAGCAACTCGTCCAGGAAACGGCGGCGTTCGGACGGATCGCCCTTCACCAGGGCGAGATCCTCCGGTGCGAAGAGCACCGTCCGGAGCAGTCCGAGCACTTCCCGCGGCCGAGGAACCGGCGCACGGTTCACCCGGGCCCGATTTGCCCTCCCAGGATTGATTTCAAGCTCGATCACCAGATCGCGCTCGTGGTCGGATTTGACCTCGGTGCGCACGATCGCCCGGGCGGCGCCGGCCCGCACCAGTGGTGCATCGTTCGCCACCCGGTGCGAGCCGAGCGTCGCGGTGTAGTGGATCGCCTCGACCAGGTTGGTCTTGCCGTGGCCGTTCGGTCCGACGAAAGAGGTCACGCCTGGGGTGAGCTGGACCTCCGCCTGCTGGTACGACCGGAAGTCGACGAGTCCCAGGGCGGTGACATACACCTCAGTGCTTGATCGGAGGCGTCGCGTACGACGGGTCCTCGGCACCCTTCACCGCGTGGCCGCCGAACTGGTTCCGCATCGCGGCGATCGCCTTCATCGCGGGGGAGTCCTCCTGCCGCGAGGCGAACCGCGCGAACAGCGAGGCGGCGATGGCCGGCACCGGGACCGCGAGGTCGATCGCCGCCTCGACGGTCCACCGACCCTCGCCCGAGTCGTCGGCGTAGCCGCGGATCTTGGACAGGTGCGGGTCCTCCTCAAGCGCGTTCACCATCAGGTCGAGCAGCCACGACCGGATCACGGTGCCCTCGCGCCACGAGTCGAACGTCTCGGTCACGTTCTCGACCATGTCCGCGGCCTCGAGTAGTTCGTAGCCCTCGGCATAGGCCTGCATGATCGCGTACTCGATGCCGTTGTGGACCATCTTGCTGAAGTGCCCGGCGCCGACCTTGCCGGAGTGCACGAATCCGAACTCGCCCTCGGGCTTGAGAGCGTTGAAGATCGGCATCAGGGTCTGGACCGTCTCGGTCTCCCCGCCGCACATCAGCGCGTAGCCGTTCTCGAGGCCCCAGACGCCGCCGGAAACTCCGCAGTCGACGAAGCGGATGCCCTTCTCCGCCAGCTGAGCGGCCCGCCGGGTGTCGTCGGTCCAGCGGCTGTTGCCGCCGTCGATCACGATGTCACCCTCGGACAGCAGTTCGGCGAGCTCGGTCACGACCGGATCGATCGCCTGCACCGGCACCATCACCCAGACAACCTTCGGCTGGTCGGTCGCCGTCAGTTGGGCGACCATGTCGGCCAGATCCTTGGCGTCCGAGATGGCCTGGTTGTGGTCGAAACCGATGACGGTCAGACCCGCGTTGCGCAGCCGCTCGCGCATGTTGCCGCCCATCTTGCCGAGACCGACAAGGCCGAGCTCCATCGTGAATCCCCTTGTTCTGTTGGCTTATCCCGGTTCCGACCGCCCCAGTCCCGGGGACGGTCAGCTGTTCAGGCGGACCGGCATCAGCACGTACCGGAACTCAGTGATCGGCTCGCCGTCGAAGTCCTTCACACCGGTCAGCTCGGCCGGCTTCGTCGCCTGGGTGAACGCGAGATGCGCCACGGATGTTCCAATCGCGTTCAGGCCGTCCAGCAGGTACGTCGGGTTGAACCCCACCGTCACGGGTTCCCCGACGACGCGAGCCTCGATCGACTCCGACGCCTGGGCCTCGTCGCCGCTGCCCGCGTCGAGCGTGACCGAGTCCTCCGAGAACGTCAGCCGGACCGGCGCGTTCCGCTCGGCCACTAGGGCGACACGCTTGACGGCCTCGACCAGGGTCGCGGTGTCGAGCCGGACCCGGGTGGCGATGGCGGAATCCGTCGGGATGATGCCGCGGACCTTCGGGAACTCGCCGTCGAGCAGCCGGGTGGTGGCACGGCGGTTGCCGCCGGACACCTCGCCCTCGAAGCCGACGATGCCGTCACCGCTGCCAGGCGTTGCCAGGGAGACGATGATGTCGGTCCCGGTCATCGCTTTCGCGGTTTCGGACAGCACTCTGGCCGGGATAAGGGCAGCAGCAGAGGCATCTGGGGATTGCGGGTTCCATTGGAGCTCACGAATCGCCAACCGGTAGCGGTCGGTCGCGAGCAGCGAGATCGTCGAACCCTCGATCTCGACCCGGACGCCGGTCAGGACCGGGAGGGTGTCCTCACGGCCGGCCGCGGTGACGACCTGGCTGACGGCCTGAGCGAAAACGTCACTGCGGACGGTCCCGCTGGCGGCCGGCAGGTCCGGCAAAGCCGGATATTCCTCTGTGGGAAGCGTTTGGAGCGTGAACCGCGAAGTGCCGCAGGTGACCTGCGCCTTCGAGCCGTCCACAGCGAAGTCCACGGGCTGGTTCGGCAGGCTCTTCGAGATGTCGGCGACCAGCCGGCCGGAGATCAGGCACTTCCCGGTGTCCGCCACCTGGGCGGGCACGGTGACGCGGACGGAGGTCTCGTAGTCGAAGCCGGACAGGGTGATCTGTCCTTCCTCCGCTTCGACGAGAAGTCCCGCAAGGATCGGGACGCTGGGACGACTGGGCAAGCTGCGCGCGGCCCAGGCCACCGACTCGGCCAGTACGTCGCGCTCGACGCGAAACTTCACCGCTGGGTGCCTCCTGATTCGGCTGTGTGCCAGGCAGATCCTGCCACGGACAGATGTGATGTGCGCCAACCGGGCTTGACATGGCGGTTCGGGCGGGTCGCGTAGCGGCCGTTCGAGTGCCACCGAGGACAGCCTGACAGGTCCCTCTGACAGTGCTCCGGAAGGGGCCGAAAGTCGAGTTGTCCCCAGGTTGGGTGGCCAGAACCTTTTGTGGACTGGGAACTCTCTACAGATTCCATAGGGTTCTTCGCACCGGTGGATACTGTGGAAAAGCGGTGAGATCGCAGGTCAGACGCCCTTTCACCCTGGGGACCAGGTGTGGACGAAAATCGGCCGGTCTTGGGACGCCTGGTGACGAGGCTCGCGATCCACACAGCGAATCCACAGGCCGGGCCCGAGTGTCCACCGAGATACCCACAGTTATCCACAGGACTTTCCCCAGCCTGTGTGGTTCGCGTGACCGTGTCGTAGCGCTCGGCGTACAGGCTTCTTCGACGCGGTCCGCGGGGTCATTGCTGCTTGGCCTGGTGCTTGATCCGGTTGGTCAGTTCGGTCACCTGGTTGAAGACGCTGCGGCGCTCCGACATCAGTTGCCGGATCTTGCGTTCGGCGTGCATCACGGTGGTGTGGTCGCGGCCGCCGAACTGCTGGCCGATCTTCGGCAGCGACAGATCGGTCAGCTCGCGGCACAGGTACATCGCGATCTGCCGGGCCGTCACCAGCACCCGGCTCCGGCTGGAACCACAGAGGTCGTCGATCGACAACCCGAAGTACGAGGCGGTCTGGCCCATGATCATGCTGGCCGTCACCTCCGGCTTGCTGCCTTCCGGGATCAGGTCCTTCAGCACGATCTCGGCCAGGCTCAGGTCGACCGGCTGCCGGTTCAGGCTGGCGAACGCGGTGACCCGGATCAGCGCACCCTCGAGCTCACGGATGTTCGTCTGCACCTTCGACGCGATGAACTCCAGCACCTCGGGCGGCGCGGTCAGTCGCTCGGTGGCGGCCTTCTTCCGCAGGATCGCGATCCGGGTCTCGAGGTCGGGCGGCTGGATGTCGGTGATCAGGCCCCACTCGAACCTGTTCCGCAGCCGGTCCTCCAGCGCCTCGAGGCGTTTCGGTGCCCGGTCGGAGCTGATCACGATCTGCTTGTTCGCGTTGTGCAGCGTGTTGAAGGTGTGGAAGAACTCTTCCTGGGTCTGGATCTTGCCTTCCAGGAACTGGATGTCGTCGATCAGCAGCACGTCGACATCGCGGTACCGGCGCTGGAACTGCGAGGCCTTGTCGTCCCGGATCGCGTTGATGAAGTCGTTGGTGAACTCTTCGCTCGACACGTATCGGACCCGGGCCCCGGTGTAGAGACTGCGGACGTAGTGACCGATCGCGTGCAGCAGGTGGGTCTTGCCGAGTCCCGAGTCGCCGTAGATCAGCTGCGGGTTGTAGGCCTTGCCCGGTGCCTCGGCGACCGCGACGGCCGCGGCGTGCGCGAACCGGTTCGAGCTGCCGATGACGAAAGTCTCGAAGGTGTACTTCGGGTTGAGCCGGGCTTCACCCTGGGCCTCGGTGGCCGGCCGGGCGGACCCGTTCGGTGGCGGCGCGACCGAGGCGAGCGGCTGACCGATGGCGTCGGGCGCGGACAGCGCCGACTGGGGCGGCTGGTTCTGCTGGAGTCCATGGTTCTGCTGAAGGCCGTGGTTCGGCTGCATCCCCTGGTGCGGTTGCATCCCGTGCAGGCCCTGCGCCGGCTGCTGCAGCGCGGATTCCTGTACCGCGGGTTGGGCCGGCGCGGCTGGTTCTCGGAGTTCCGGGTCGAGTGACGGGTCGACCGTCACCGCGATGCGGATGTCGCGACCGAAGCTCTCGGTGAGGATCCGCTCCAGATCGGGGCGGAGCCGGGTCTCGAGCTGGCCACGGGTGAAGTCGTCCGGAACCGCGACGATCGCCGTGCTCTCGTGCAGGGTGACCGGACGGGAATTCGTCAGCCAGGCCCGCTGGTTGGGTGGCAGTCCGGCGAGGACCCGGGTCCAGGCTTCGTCCAAGTCCTTCACTTCGGCCTTGATTCCTGCATTGGCGGACTGGTCCTCGACCACGCGTTGCTCCCCGAATCCATCGCTGCGGTGGCCGGTGCTTCCCGGGTTCCCCCGGTCAGCGCGACCTTTCGACCCGACACCCTGCGTGCAGCCGGCGGCCACACATCGCAGTTGCTGTTCTCCTCAGCCGGGTTTCCTCATTGTCCACATCGTTGTCCACAGTTGTGAACGAAGCGTGGAGCTGGTTGGTTACCGGTTTCGGGGTGTGGGACCTCTGACGTGAAGGGCTGACGCTAACAAGTCCGGCCGCACCGCTTCAAGCCGTCATCCACAGGCTATGGATGCCAAATTGGGGGCAACCTCCGGCGTGTCGGGTAGACGCCGGAGGGTAGTCGTGGTTCGGGAGTCGCGCTCGGTAGCCAAGACGTCAGGGTGTGACGACGACTCGACACTGGGTTCCGCACGTGTTTCTTCCACAGACCTGTGGAAAACTATGGGGACGGCTGGTTTGACCTGTCCACAGGCGGCCACGTACCGTGGATCGGTCGGTGTTGAGCCGGCCGTTTCGTGCTGCGCTCCCTGCGGGACCATGTTTGTCGGCGGCTAGTTGACTGGGTTTCTTACAGCGGTGTGCAGGACCTGCGCCAAGCGGCAGATCTATCAGTGGATTTGTCGACAAACGTGATCTCGAGTAACCGGAGTCATTCCAGTGAGCAAGCGGACGTTCCAGCCGAACAACCGTCGTCGGCACAAGAAGCACGGCTTCCGTCTTCGGATGCGCACCCGTGCGGGTCGCGCCATCCTCGCGTCCCGTCGTGGCAAGGGCCGTCAGCGCCTGGCGGCCTGAGCCGTCGGGCTGACAGTCCTCCGACGGTGACGACCTCGTGCTACCCGCGTCGAACCGGCTCCGCCGGTCCGACGACTTCCGACTCGCCGTCCGCTCCGGACGACGGGCCGGTCGGCATGCGGTGGTCGTGCACATGCTGTCGCGGTCCGGCGCCGATGGGACCGAGCCCGCTCGTGTCGGATTCGTGGTGAACAAGGCGGTGGGCAATGCGGTTCTGCGGAACCGTGTCCACCGCCGCCTGCGCGCTGTGATGGCTGCGCGGCTCTCCGAACTACCGCCCGGCAGTTTGACCGTCGTGCGGGCTTTGCCGGCGTCGGCCTCGTCGTCGTTCGACGACTTGGCCACCGAGGTCGGCGGCGCGCTGCGGCGCGTGCTGGAGCCACGATGAAGATCGCGCCCGTCAAGTACGGGATCATCGGTTTTCTGAAGCTGTACCGGAAGTTCGTCAGCCCGATGTACGGGCAGGTGTGCCGGTTCTACCCCAGTTGTTCCGCTTACGCTCTGGAAGCGGTCGAACGCCACGGCGCGGTGCGCGGTAGCTGGCTGGCGGCGAGGAGACTCGTCCGCTGCCACCCGTGGAACCCCGGCGGCTACGACCCCGTTCCACCCACAGATGTCGACCAGCGCGGAGACTCCGTTTCCGCCAACCAGCCCGGATCGTCCGTCGACGCCGGGCCTGTGCAGCGAGGTGCTTGAGTGAATCTTCTGGCCATCCCCGAACTTGCGTTGTGGGACGGGATCGTAGACGTTTTCAACGCCGTGATGACTCCGCTGTACTGGGCGGTGTCGGCGCTGCTGGTGGGATGGCACTGGCTGCTGTCACAGGTGTTCGACCCGGACAGCGGGTGGGCCTGGGCGCTCTCGATCGCCGGCCTGACCATCGTCATCCGGACCCTGCTGATCCCGCTCTTCGTGCGGCAGATCCGGTCCAGCCGGAACATGCAGTTGCTGCAGCCGAAGATGAAGGAACTGCAGAAGAAGTACGGCCATGACCGGGAGAAGCTCGGTCAGGAAATGATGAAGCTGTACAAGGAGACGGGCACCAACCCGTTCTCCTCGTGCCTGCCGCTGCTGCTCCAGTCGCCGATCTTCCTGGCCCTGTTCCGCGTGCTCGACTACGCGTCGAAGGGCAAGACGCACAGCAGCATCATGGACCCGCACGTCCAGTCGCTGCAGCACGCGAAGATCTTCGGTGCGGAGATCTCGCAGACCTTCCTGAAGGCGAACGGCCCGGGCGAGAACAACGTCAAGGTCGTCGCGATCGTCCTGATCATCCTGATGACGGCGACGATGTTCACCACCCAGCTGCAGCTGATGCGCAAGAACATGCCGAAGGAGGCCCTCGAGGGCCAGGCGGCGCAGATGCAGAAGATCATGCTCTACGTCTTCCCGGTCTTCTTCCTGATCGGTGGCTTCAACTTCCCGATCGGTGTGCTGATCTACTGGTTCGTCTCGAACCTGTGGACGATGGGCCAGCAGTTCTACGTGATCCGCCGCAACCCGGCACCCGGCACCCCGGCGTTCGACGCGATGGAAACTCGCAAGCGCGAGCACAACAAGCGTGCTGGACGGCCGGCCGATGACGGTCTGGTGACCGCCGACGGCGACACGGACGAGTCCGGTTCGGACCGGCGTCCCGCGAACCGGCAGCAGCCGAAGCGTCAGTCGCGGAGCAACCGGAGGACGGGTGGAGCCGCCGCGGGTGGTGCCACGGACTCGACCCCCGCCGCGAGCGAGGGCAAGACGGAGCAGAAGGCATCGAGCAACGGCCAGCAGGCGACGCCCGCGAAGAAGGCTCCCGCAGCCAAGAAGACGACGGGTGCGAAGCGTCAGCCGGCCGCGAAGTCGCGGGCCCAGCGGACCGCCCAGCAGAAGGCCGCGCAGAAGAAGTCCGGCGGCGGCCGCTCGTAGGTCCGGCAGTCGGCCGGACGCCACCGGCTCTGCCGCTTTCCTGTGCTCTGTAAGACCTGGGTCCCCGTGGGGCGGATCTCGAACTGTGAAGGAGTGGCCGTGAGTGACGGCATGCAGAACCCCGAGTCGGACAAGTCCACCACGGTGCCGAGCGGTGGCGGCGATCGTCTGAAGGCGCTGGAGGCCGAGAGTGACATCGCGGCCGACTACCTGGAGGAACTGCTCGACATCGCCGACCTGGACGGCGACATCGACATGGACATCGACGGCGATCGTGCCGCTGTGTCGATCGTGGGCGCGGACCTGAGCAACCTGGTCGGGGAGAACGGCAAGGTGTTGGAAGCGCTGCAGGAGTTGACCCGGCTGGCGGTTTACCGCGAGACCGGTGAGCGGTCGCGGCTGATGCTCGACGTGTCGAACTACCGCGCGAACCGGAAGGCCGAGCTCGAGCAGGTCGGCCAGAAGGCGGTCGACGAGGTGAAGGCCAGTGGTGCCCCCGTGCGCCTCGACCCGATGACGCCCTTCGAGCGCAAGGTCGTCCACGACGTGGTCGCCGCCGCCGGGCTGACCAGCGAGTCGGAGGGCGAGGAGCCGCGTCGCCGGGTCGTCGTCCAGCCCGCGTGATCGCTGTGTCCTGCTCGTGACGGATGACGTTTCACGTGAAACACCGCCGCTCGTGGAGAAGCTCTATCCACGAGCGGCGGATCGGCTTGCCGCCTTTGCCGACCTGCTGGCGACCGAGGGAACTCTGCGCGGCCTGATCGGTCCGCGCGAGGTGCCACGGCTCTGGGACCGGCACCTTCTGAACTGTGCAGTGCTCGAGCGGCTGATCCCCGAGGAGGCCACGGTCGCCGACATCGGCACCGGGGCCGGACTCCCGGGGATCGTGCTCGCTCTCGTTCGTCCCGATCTCCAGGTGTCGCTCGTCGAGCCGTTGCTCCGACGCACCACTTTCCTCACCGAGGCGGTGGAGAGCCTGAAGTGCACCAACGCCGAGGTCGTCCGCTCGCGCGCCGAGGATCTGACGCCTGCGTCGTACGACGTGGTCGCGTCGCGGGCGGTGGCTCCACTGGCCAAGCTGGCCGCGTGGTGTCTCCCGCTCTGTGTCGAAGGCGGTCTGATGCTGGCCATGAAGGGCGCCTCCGCAGAGGAGGAGTTGGCCGGCGCGGAAGGCGAACTCGAGGCCCTCGGAGCGGAAGAGTGGCACGTCCACCAACTCGGTGTGGATGAACTCGCCCAGCCGACGACGGTCGTGAGTATTGTGGCCGGACGTGCTGCGCGGGGATCCCAGCACAGAAGACGCGGGAGGTGAGCGGGTTCGTGAGTCGTGCCCTCGGATGGCCTGAGAAGAGCACCGGTGAACCCCGGGTGACGCAAGGGATCGGCTGGCCGGCCGAAGGTTCGGCAGCAGTCCGCCTCGTCACCCCCGAACCCGCCGAGCACCCCTCGGCGAACAGCGCTTCATCAACGACGACCGCGGCGTTGAGTGCTGATCCCGTTGTTTCGCTGCCGGTGAGCAGTGAGACTAGAATCGCCACGCTTTCTGATCCCCGGTCTCCTCTGCAGGCGGCCGCCTCGATCGGTCTCGATACGGGACCTCCCGAGGCCGGACTTCCTGAGAGCGACCCGGCGCCTGTTTCACGTGAAACGGTGCCCGCCGAGGCCGCCGAGGAAGACTTCCCCGAGTCACCACGACCTGTGGATGACTACCCCCTGGCAACACCCCCTCACACGGGGATTCATCCACAGAAGCCTGTGGATGAACCTGGGGGCAAACCCGCCCCAACCCCCACAGACATCCTCTTCGGGCCAAGTCCCGCACCTATTGGAATGGGCGCTATGACTGCCGCACAGATCGCCGCGCGGGCCACGTCGGACGAGCTTCAGCGACGCCTACTCGAAACTCCGATCGCCGCCGCCACCGAACGGACCTTGCTGGTGAATGAAGGACGCACGATGGGCCGCGAGTTCCCGCTGCCCGCAGAAACCCGGGTCTTCGTCGTCGCCAACCAGAAGGGTGGCGTCGGCAAGACCACAACCACCGTCAACGTCGCCGCCGGCCTCGCGCTGTACGGCGCGCGGATCCTGGTGATCGACCTGGACCCCCAAGGCAACGCCTCGACGGCCCTCGGGGTCGACCACACCGAAGGCACCCCTGGCATCTACGAGGCCGTGATCGAGGGAGAGCCGCTCGGCAAACTGCTCCATCCGTGCGAGGAGCATCCCGGCATCATGGTGGTCCCGGCCACGATCGACCTGGCCGGCGCCGAGATCGAACTCGTCAGCATCGTGGCTCGTGAGAGCCGGCTGAAGAAGGCGCTCGACGCCCACCTGGCCGAGACCGAGGCCGCGGGCGAGAAGTACGACTACGTCTTCATCGACTGCCCGCCCTCGCTCGGACTCCTCACCGTGAACGCCCTCACCGCCGCGCGCGAGGTGCTGGTCCCGATCCAGGCCGAGTACTACGCGCTCGAGGGCCTGTCCCAACTGCTCCGGCACATCGACATGGTGAAGTCCCACCTGAATCCAGGGCTGGACGTCTCCACCATCCTGCTGACCATGTACGACGCCCGCACGAAGTTGGCCGGCGAAGTGGCAGCGGAGGTCCGCGGCCACTTCCAGGAGGCCGTACTGCGCACCGCCGTACCGCGGTCGGTCCGCATCTCCGAAGCACCGAGCCACGGCCAGACCGTGCTGGCGTACGACCCGGCCTCCGCGGGAGCCCTGTCGTACCTGGAGGCGTCCCGCGAGATCGCCATGCGCAACAACGCCTGACGGTCGCAGTCAGCAGGACCCGCAGTTGTCAGTTTTGTAGGCAGTCGTACATCGCAGTAGTCGAAAGGGAGCGTCGATGAACACCCGACTCGGACGTGGACTCGGTGCGCTGATTCCCAGCACACCCGCTCCCGGCAGTACGACTCTGGGCAGCAAGTCCCACTCGATCCCGGGAGCTCCGCCGATCCACACCGGCCCGGAGCTCGCCGCGGTTCCGGGGGCGGAGTTCGCGGAGCTCGACGTCAAGAAGATCAGCCCGAACCCCAAGCAGCCACGCAGAGAATTCGACGAGGACGCGATGGCGGAGCTGGCGCACTCGGTCAAGGAGATCGGCCTGCTGCAGCCGATCGTCGTCCGGCGGCTGACCGAGGACACCTACGAACTGGTGATGGGTGAGCGGCGCTGGCGCGCCACTCAGGAGGCCGGTCTGACCACGATCCCGGCGATCGTGCGGGAGACCTCAGATGACGTCATGCTCCGCGATGCCCTGCTGGAGAACCTCCACCGCAGCGAGCTGAACGCACTGGAAGAGGCCGCCGCGTACAAGCAGTTGCTGGACGACTTCGGCTGCACCCAGGAGGAGCTCTCGACCCGGATCGGTCGGTCACGCCCGCAGATCTCCAACACGCTCCGCCTGCTGAAGCTCCCGGCTTCGGTGCAGCGGCGGGTCGCGGCCGGGGTTCTCTCCGCCGGCCACGCCCGGGCGCTGCTGGGCCTCCCCAGCGGGGACGCCATCGAGCGCCTCGCCCAGCGGATCGTCGCCGAGGGACTCTCGGTCCGCACAGTCGAGGAGATCGTCGCCATGGGCGACATGTCCGCCGACGACCCGACCCCGGCGCGCCGCCGCAACAAGCCGGTCGCGCCACGCCTGGTCGACCTGGCCGACCGCCTGTCGGATCGCTTCGAGACCCGCGTGAAGGTCGACCTCGGCAAGACCAAGGGCAAGATCACCGTCGAGTTCGCCTCCATCGACGACCTGGAACGCATCGTCACCTTGATGGACCCGAACAAGGACGGCTCCTGATCCAGCGGCCCACACAGCCAGAAAGACCACCGCCCCACAGCCAACATCGGCTGTGGGGCGGCGGTCTTTGAGTTGGAGGCGCATTCGACTGGTGGGCTGACGCGGGGCCTGCGGCTGGAGACCAGCGGTGCGACCAGCGGTGAGACCAGACGCGATCTACCCCGCGCGGGATTTGTCGACAAACCTACTTGGCGACCTATCGGCCGAATGTTTCATGTGAAACATTCGGCCCGCCGCGGCTACGAGCGGGTCAGTTCGTGGGTGGTCTTGCGCTCCGCGTAGAACGACAGGAACGGGATGGTGCCGGCCAGGGCGACCAGGACGAGCCGGGGGAGGGACCAGCGGACCCGGCGGAACAGGTCGAAGGTGGCGAGCAGGTAGACCATGTACAGGAAGCCGTGCAGCGGACCGACGACGTTCATCGCGGACGGATCGTCGCCGAGGTACTTGAGCGGCATCGCGACGAAGAGCAGGACCAGGAGCATCACACCCACGACGTACGCGATCACGCGGTAGCGGGTGAGTGCGCCCCGGATGGCCGGCGTGAGGGAGGAACCCGGCGAGGCCTGGGAACCTGAGGCGGACGTGGCGGGGTCTACGGGGGAGGTCACGCTGAAACGGTACCGCTTGCCCCAATGGCGTCATCGTCCTGGTCGGCCTCGGTGGAGCGGTGGGCGTCCAGGACCATCCGGCCCCACATCCAGAGCGTGAAGGCCGCGAAGATCCACCACTGGAAGGCATAGGCGACGTTGCGCAAGCCAGCGTGGTCCGTCGGCGGGCTCGGCGCCGGCACGATCGCGGGCGCGGCGTCAGCGGCGAGGGCCGGCGTGCTGGAGGCGAGCACGACGAAGGCGTCGTAGATGCGGTAGTCGACGAGGTGAACGATCGTCGGGATGCGCAGCGACTGCAGGACCCGCCCCTTGGAGGCGTCGCCGGATGCGTCCTGGGCCTCCGAGGCCGCAACGGCACCAGTGATCGCAACCGAGCCCGATGGGGGAGTCGCCGCCGGGTCCTCCACTGCGGCGACCCAGCCGCGAACGACCATCACTGCTTCACTTGGTTGGCCATCGGTGTTCCCGACGTTCTGCGAGCCCTGCTCGAGCAGGAGCGGGGTGACAACCCAATAGCCGTCGCGATCATTGACCCGCCGGTCCGAGACGAAGATCTGGTCCGCTGCCGGTCCCCAGGTGCCGGTAACCGTGACACGTCGACCGACGGCCTTGGACGGCAGTCCGGCGTCGATCGGGAAGAGCGACTGCAGTGAGACAGGCTCGGCCTCCGCACGCTTGGCGGTCGCCGCGTCCGTCTTGGACCGGTACACGTCCAACTGCCACACACCCAGCACCGACATCACCGCTGCGATCGCGAGAGCAAGTAAGAGCAGCCCCGTCCAGCGAGGCGTCAGAGCTGTCCGCCACAGCGGTCGCGCCGGCGGCTGAGGGGCGGTGGACACAGGCTCAGTGGTCGGCGCGACTGGCATCAGGACCTCAGCGGGCGGCCGCAGCAGCCAGCAGATCGCGGCAGAGAACGCCGAGCTCCACCCCAGCCGCTTCAGCAGCCAGCGGAACGAGAGACGTCTCCGTCATCCCTGGTGCGACGTTCACTTCGAGGAACCACGGAACGCCCTCGGCATCGACGACCAGATCGGAGCGCGACAGATCCCGCAACCCCAGCGCCTGATGTGCGGTGATCGCCGCAGCAGCGCAAGCCTTGGCCACGGACAGCTCAAGCCGAGCCGGTACGACGAACTGGGTGGCCCCCGCGGTGTAGCGGGCCTCGTAGTCGTAGAACCCCGAGTCCGGCCGGATCTCCACGGCCGGCAGCACCCGTGGCCCGTCGCCGGTGTCCACCACCGTGACGGCCACCTCGGTGCCGTCGATGTACTCCTCGATCAGAGCCACCGGCCCGTAGGCGTAGCAGTTCACCATCGCGGTCGGCAGCTCGGCGGCGGAGCGCACGATCGAGGCGCCAAGAGCGGATCCACCTCGCGCGGGCTTGACCACGAGCGGCAGACCGATCTGGCCGATCACCGCCTCCATCAGCGCGGCGGCACCCAGTTCGCGGAACGTGTCGTGCCCGAGCACCACCGACTCCGGCGTACGGAGGCCGGCGGAGCCGACCATGGTGCTGGCGACTGGCTTGTCGAAAGCCGTCCGGCAGGCGGCTGCATCGGCGCCGACGTACGGCACGCCGTACAGGTCGAGGACCTGGCGGAGGGCCCCGTCCTCGCCGGTCACGCCATGCAGGACCGGAAACACCGCGTCGGGCGGATCGTTGCGCAGACGTTCGACCAGGCCGGCGTCGACGTCGCGGAGCTCGACCTCGACTCCGACGCTGCGCAAAGCGTCGGTGACCCTCCGGCCGGATCGCAGCGAGACGTCGCGTTCGTGCGACAGACCGCCGGCCAGCACCAGCACTCGACCCAGATCACTCATAGAAGTTTCCCGATCACTCGTGGGCGACTCCGGCAGGGCGCCGGTCCCGAGGCCCATTTGAACGGTACCGCTACCGGGGGTGCGACTAACCCGGAGCCCGGCACCAGCTCAGCTCAGCTCCGGACCCGGAGCGTCGTAGTTGCCGCGCGGCCCGGGCGTCAGCGGACCGAAGGTCTGCCGCAACTCGAGCTCCTCGTTGATCACGCCGGCCAGCCGCGCGACCCCTTCGGTGATCCGCTCCGGCGTCGGATGACAGTACGACAGGCGCATGCACTGGGAGCCGAAACCGTCGGCGAAGAAGGCGGTTCCGGGCACATAGGCGACCCGGGCGGTGACGGCGCGCGGCAGCATCGCCTTCGCGTCCAGTCCTTCCGGCAGAGTCAGCCAGACGTAGAACCCACCACCGGGCCGGGTCCAGGTCGTTGCCGCAGGCATCTTGTCGGCGAGCGCCGCGAGCATCGCGTCACGGCGCTCGCGGTACATCTCCTGGAACTGCTTCACCTGTCCGAGCCAGTCGTGCCTGGTCAGGTACGACGAGATCGCCAGCTGACTGAACACCGGGGGACACAACGTCGCGGACTCCTGCGCCAGTACCAACTTCTCCCGTACTGCGTGCGGCGCGACTGCCCAACCCACCCGGAAGCCCGGCGCGAACGTCTTGGAGAACGACCCGAGGTAGATCACACCCTCGCGATCGTCCGCCCGCAGCGCGCGATGCGGATCTCCGTCGAAGCCGAGCAGCCCGTACGGGTTGTCCTCCAGCACCAGCAGGTCCGCGCGCTGGCAGATCTCCAGCACCTTGTGGCGGCGCTCGGCCGACAGCGAGACACCGGCGGGATTGTGGAAGTTCGGGATCGTGTAGAAGAACTTGATCTTCTTGCCGGCCGCCCGGACCGCGTCGATCGCCTGCTCCAGCGCCTCCGGCTGAACCCCGTCGTCATCCATGGCGACGTGGACGACCTCACACTGGTAGGCGCGGAACACACCCAGCGCACCGACGTACGAGGGTGCCTCGCAGATGACCACGTCGCCCGGATCACAGAACACCCGGGTGACCAGGTCGACGGCCTGCTGGCTGCCGACGGTGACGACCACGTCGTCGGGATGAGCCTCGATCCCCTCCAGCCGCATCACGTCGCAGATCTGGTCGCGCAGGGTCGGATCACCCTGGCCCGAGCCGTACTGCATCGCGACGGCGCCGTTGTCGATCACCAGGTCCCGGACCGCGCCGCCGACCACGTCGAGCGGGAGCCCGGCGATGTTCGGCATGCCGCCCGCCAGCGAGACCACCTCGGGCCGGCTGGCCACGGAGAACAGCGCCCGGATCTCGGATGCGGTCATACCCTTGGTCCGTGCTGCGTACCGATCGACGTAGTTGTCGAGACGGGTCTGCCGGACATCGGGCAGGTCAGCACTCACGGAGCGGCTCCAAGTACAGGGCAACGAGGGGAAGGCACCAGGCTACGCCGAAGTAGCCGAGCGTGTTCGCGAGCCCGGGCTGCCGAACGGTGCAACCTCTCACTACCATGCCTTATAGGGGCAGGTTCGACCATGCCGGCGACTGCCGTTTGAGACGGCCGGGCACCGGTCCTCCCGCCCCGGCGCGACTCTGAGTGCTGCGGAAGGCAGGGACGGGATGAGCGTGGGGAAAGCGTTCGGCTGGATGCTCGGCGGACTCCTCCTGGGCGTGCTCGCCGGGTTCGCCGGTGAGCTGTTCCGCCGACAACCGGCGGCCAAGGTGCAGCAGCGCTACGTCGCTCCCGAGGCGGCGCAGACCCCCGGCGCACGGACCCCGGCGCCGGCGGCCCGATGAGCCCGAGCCGACGGTTGCTCTGATGGCGCGACGGCTGGAACCGCTCACGCTCGCCAATCTGGACGAGTTGCCGGGACCCTGCCGTGCCTGTGTGTTCTGGGAGCTCGACCCGGTCGCGGCGAACCACGCCGGCCGCAACGGCGACACCGGCCTGGAGAAGGAAGCGTGGCTCTCCCAGTTGCTGCTCGACTGGGGGACCGCCGGCGTCGTCCTGTACGTCGACGACGAGCCGGCCGGGTACGCCGTCTACGCGCCGGCCGCCTACCTGCCAAGGATCCAGGCGTTCCCGACGGCACCGGTGAGCCCCGATGCTGTGGTGCTCGCCACAGGGCGGATCCTGCCGCGGTATCTCGGGATGGGGCTCGGCAAGATCCTGGTCCAGGCCGTGGCGAAGGACGTGCTGAAGCGCGGATTCCGGGCGGTCGAGGCGTTCGGGGACTCCCGCTGGGACGGCCCGGGATGCGTGTGGCCGACGGACTTCCTGCAGGCGGTGGGCTTCGGCGTCGTACGGGAGCATCCTCGGCATCCGCGGCTCCGGCTGGACCTCCGGTCGGCCGTCACCTGGCGCAGTGAGATGGAGGCCGCGGTCGAGCGGTTGATGGGCGCGATCCGGCCCGAGCCCGCGCAACCGAGGCCGGTGACCGTCCGGGACGGCCTCAGCCGGGAACCGATCCGGACCACCAGATCAGTCGGAGACGCCACCACCTAGCCCGGACGCGGCAGAGAAGGGACGATCGCCACCATGGTCTACCGCTTCCTCGGCGACGTCATGATGATCCTGCACGGGGCGTTCCTGCTCTTCTTCGTGCTCGGCGGCTTCCTGGCCTGGCGGTGGAGCAAGGTGATCTGGGCGCACCTGGCCGTCATCGGGTGGAATCTGGCCATCGTGATCCTCGACTACGACTGCCCGCTGACCGGGTCGGAGAAGTACTTCCGCCGCAAGGGCGGCGAGGAGACGTACGAGGCCGGCTACATCAACCACTACCTGGACGGCAGGATCTGGCCAGAGGGAGCCACGCCGACCGCGGAGAAGGTCGGGTTCGCCCTGGTGGTCATCTCGTACGTCGGGTTCTTCCTGATCCGCCGTCGGTCGAGGCAGCGGGTTACCGCCAACCCCTGACCAGAACCAGGGACAGGTCAGTGGACACCCGGACGTGGTGGGTGCCGGTGGTCCCCATACTTGAGGGGTGTCCAGTCGCATCGCCACGCAGGACCCGGTCGAGACGTACCTGACCGGGCTGAGCCATGCACTGAGCGGACCTCGCCGTCGCAAGGCGGACCTGCTGGCCGAGGCGAGGGACAGTCTCGTCGACGCCACCGAGGCCTTCGAAGCAGACGGCCTGAGCCAGCGGCAGGCCCAGGAGTCGGCGGTCGCCGACTTCGGTGAGCTGTCCGAGGTGGTGCCGGGGTACCGGTCCGAGCTCGGCATCGCGCAGGGGCGGCAGACGGCTTTGATGCTCTGCCTGGCGCTGCTGGCCCAGCCGATCGTCTGGCAACAAGGCGCCTGGGCCTGGACCCAGGAGCCGGAGTCGCCGAACGCCTTCATCGGTCTGCTCAACCAGGCCGTCGAAGTGATCGGGATGCTGGCGATCATCGGTGCCGTGCTGGCGCTGGTGGCGACCGGGCTGGGGCTGCGCTATCCGGTCGTCCGGGACCGGGCGACCAGGACGACGGCGATCTTCGCACTGGTGAGTTGCGTGCTGGTCGGCGCGATCGCTGTTTGCATGGGGCTGTGGAGCCCTGAGTTGCACGGCTCGGACCTGGGCGGTCTGGCGGTGGTCGGAGGGTTCACTCTGCTGCCGCTGACACTCGTGACGCGCTCGGCGTACCGCTGCCTGCGCCTAGCCTGAAGCCTCACCCGGTGCGGGGCGGAGAACGCCCTCGACGACCGTGCGGAAGGTGTCCCACTCACTCTTGCCGGTGGCAAGCATCTTCTGACCCGCTGAAGTGAGCTGGTACGTGCGCCGCTTGCGCCCACTCACCGTGCTCCACTCGCTGGACAGGTAGCCGGCCCGCTCGAGTCGGCGGAGCGCCGGATAGAGGGTGCCCGTCGGCAGGTCGAGCGCGCCGCCGCTGCGCTCCAGCAGGGCCTCCATCACCGCGTAGCCGTGCAGCGGTTCGTGCTCGACCACGGCCAGGATCATCGGATCGAGGTGTCCCCTGAGTGCATCTGCCTTCATGTAGCCAGTCTACTCATAGAGCTGCTACTGTCGATAGGCAACATGTAGACGCGCTACATGTAGCCGCAACTTAGGGAGCCGAACATGACCGTCGACACGTCCCAGCGACCGACCGCAGGAGGGGCGCCGCCGCGGAAGAGTGGCCTGCTGCACCGCGTCTCCGGTTGGGCGATGCGCCACGCGGGTCCCGCCGTCCTGCTGTGGGTGCTCGCTCTCGTCGCCGTCACGGTGGCCTCGACACTCGTGGGGAACGAGTACCGCAACGACACCTCGCTGCCGGGCACCGACTCGCAGCGGGTGATCGAGACCTTCCAGGAGCACCAGCCGGAAGCCTCCACCGATTCGATCCAGATCGTCCTGCACGACGGGGCCGGGCTGTCCCAGCCGGCCACCCGGAGCCGGATCACCACGATGCTGACCGAGGTCGGCACGCTTCCGCACGTCGCGGACGTGGCGGACCCCTTCACGGCCAGGGGATCGGTTTCCGCCGACGGACAGACGGCGTACGCGACTGTGGCGCTGGATGTGGCGGCGCCCGACATGCCCGCCGAGGATGTGCGCACGATCATCGCCAAGGCGCAGGAGATCGACGGCAGCGGCCTGCAGGTGGAGCTCGGCGGCGACCTCGTGCGCGGGGCGCAGGAAAGCAGCGGCGGCGCGTCGGAAGGCGCGGGAATCCTTGCCGCGCTGGTGATTCTGGTCTTCCTCTTCGGCTCACTGCTGGCCGCGAGCCTGCCGCTGCTGACCGCGTTGTTCGCGGTGGGCAGCACGCTCGGCCTGCTGGTGCTCGCGTCGCACCTGTTCACGGTCCCCGACTACACGGCCCCGGTGATGATGTTGGTCGGACTGGGCGTCGGCATCGACTACGCCCTGCTGATCTTCTCCCGCTACCGCAGCGAGATCCTCAACGGCGTCGACCGTCCGAGGGCAGCCCAGATCGCGCTCGACACCGCGGGACGCTCGGTGCTGTTCGCCGGCTGCACGGTCGTCATCGCTCTACTCGGTCTGCTCGCGCTCGGGCTCGGTGCGCTGCAAGGGGTCGCTCTGGGCGTCACGTTGACCGTGCTGATGACCATGCTCGCCGCCGTGAGTCTGCTGCCGGCGTTGCTCACCCTGTTCGGCAAGCGGATCGAGCGCAGTGTTCGCAAGCACGCCGCCAAGTCGCGGCGTCACCCTGGTGATGGCTGGCGGAAGCTGGCTGTTCTGATCCAGCGTCGTCCGTGGGTGCCGCTGCTGGCCGGAACGGCCGCGCTGGTCGCGATGTGCCTGCCGGCTCTCGACCTCCGCCTCGGTTTCGCGGACGCCGGCACGGACGACCCGGCCACCACCACCCGGAAGGCGTACGACCTGCTGGCCCAGGGATTCGGGCCGGGCTTCAACGGTCCGCTGATCGTCGTGTCCGAAGGAGACCAGGCGGCTGCCGAGGCGCTGAACGCCAAGCTGGCAACGGATCCCGGCATCGCTGCAGTGACCCCGCCACAGTTGATGGCCGACGGCAAGGTCGCGACCGTGATGGCGTTCCCGAAGTCCGCACCGCAGGACGAGGCGACCAGCGACCTGGTCCAGCGGCTCCGGGACACGACCCTCCCGGCGCTGTCCGCGGACACCAATGCCACCTACCTGATCGGTGGTGCCACCGCCGCAGCCGACGACTTCGCGGCGGCGGTCAGCAACCGGCTGCCGATCTTCGTGCTGGTCGTGGTCGGGCTCTCCGCCCTTCTGCTGCTGGCGGTCTTCAGGTCCATCCTGATCCCGATCAAGGCGGCGCTGCTCAACCTGCTCAGCATCGGCGCGTCGCTGGGGGCCATCACGCTGGTCTTCCAGCACGGCTGGTTCGGCGCCCAGCAAGGGCCGATCGAGGCATTCGTCCCGGTGATGATCTTCGCGATCGTCTTCGGTCTCTCGATGGACTACGAGGTGTTCCTGATCTCCCGGATCCACGAGGAGTGGCGGCGTACCGGTGACGCCAGGGAGGCTGTCCGGGAAGGGCTGGCCAACACGGGCACCGTGATCACCGCGGCGGCCGCGATCATGATCGTCGTCTTCGGTGCGTTCCTGCTCAGCCCGTCCCGGATGTTGCAGCAGTTCGGTCTGGGGCTGGCTGTCGCGGTCCTGCTCGATGCCGTACTGATCCGCTGCGTCATCGTTCCGGCCGTACTGCGCCTGCTCGGCGACCGCGCCTGGTGGCTCCCGCGCGGCCTCGACCGGGCGATCCCGACGATCGCCCTGGAACGCGACGACAGGTGAATGAAAGGCCGGTCGTGATGAACTGCCGTCGGAGTCCGTCTGTTGGGGGGCCGCACCTTGACCATCGAGAACCGTCGCGTGCTGATCGTCGGCGCGAGTATCGCCGGACCTGCGCTCGCCTACTGGTTGCACCGCCACGGCTTCGAGCCGACAGTGCTCGAACGGGCGCCAACTCTCCGCCCCGGCGGCTACAAGATCGATGTCCGCGGGGCTGCCATCGACGTGGTCGAGCGGATGGGCCTGAAGGACCGGCTCGAGGGCCTCGAGACCGACATGCAGTTCATGTCCTTCGTGAACAGGACCGGCAAACGGCTCGCCAGCGTGCCCGCCGACCTCTTCATGGGTCGCGGCGAGGCCGACCTCGAAGTGATGCGCGGCGACCTCAGCCAGATCCTGTACGACGCGACGCGGGCTGAGGTGGACTATCTCTTCGGGGACAGCGTGGTCGGGCTGAGCCAGACGGCCGAAGGTGTCGAGGTGATGCTCCAGCACGGGGAGCCGCGGACGTTCGACCTGGTGATCGGCGCGGACGGGCTGCACTCGGCGGTCCGGGAGCTTGCCTTCGGTCAGGAGAGCCGGTTCGTCCGCGACCTCGGGCACGGCGTCTCCATCGGCACAGTCCCGAACCACCTGGCCCTCGATCGATGGGAGCTCATCTACAGCACTCCGGGCCGGACCGTGAACCTCTACAGCACCGGCAAGGACGTCGACGCCAAGGCACTCTTCCTCTTCCATGCACCGGGCTTCAGTTACGACCGCCGGGATGTCGCCCAGCAACGGAAGATCCTGCGCGACACGTTCGCCGGCAACGGCTGGGAGACAGACCGGCTGCAGGACGGCATCGAGGAAGCGGACGACTTCTACTTCGACACGGTCAGCCAGGTGGAGTTGGAGCGGTACTCCGCGGGACGGATCAGCCTGGTCGGCGACGCGGCGTACTGTCCCTCCTTCGCCTCCGGTCAGGGCAGCAGCCTCGCGCTCGTCGGGGCCTACGTGCTGGCAGGCGAGCTGAAGTCGGCAGGAGGCGACCACATCAGGGCCTTCGCGCGCTACGAGCAACTGATGCGGCCGTACGTCGAGAAGAACCTCAAGCTCGGTCGGGACAACCTCGGCCGGATGGTGTCGAAGAACGCGTTCCAGAGCTGGATGGGCGCCGTGATGATGCGGGTGCTGCCGAAGCTGCCCGGCAAGGACGGGATGATCGCGAGGATCACCCAGCCCATTCACGCGGCCGCCCGCGCGATCACCTTGCCGGAGTACCGCTGACTGACCGGCCTAGACGGTGAGTTGGCCGAGGCGGAGCATGCCGGTGGCGGCGTCCTGCTCCGGCGGCAGGTAGACGCGCTGGATCGCGACCACGATCGCCTCGGCGACCACATCGCGGAAGGCCGCGTCGGCCAGCCGGGCGGAGTCGTGCGGGTTCGTCACGTAGCCGATCTCGAGCCGCACGGCCGGCATCTTGGTCCGGCGCAGCAGGTCCCAGGTCTTGGTGTGCGTCCGGCAGTTCAACAGATCCGTGCGCGCGACGATCTCACGCTGCACCAGCCCGGCGAACTGCTCGCCCACGCTCGAAGAGGCACCGTGCAGATCGGTGCCGTAGTAGTACGTCGCGACACCCTGCGCCTCGGGGTTCATCGACCCGTCGGTGTGCAGGGAAACGCAGAGATTGGCGTCCGTCTCGTTCGCGAATGCGGCCCGGGCCAACTCGTCCGGCCCCTGGTCGCGCCCACGGGAAAGATAAGCCCGTACTCCGGTCGCGCCCAGCCGCCCCTCGATCCGCGAAGCGAGGTCATACGCCACGTCGGACTCGCGCAGGCCGAACCCTTCCCAGCCGTAGTCGAACCCACCATGCCCCGGGTCGATCACCACGGTCTTGCCGGACAACCGCGGCCCGGCCGCGCGAACCGCCTCGGAAGCGCGGAGAGCGTCGGGCCGGCCACCGGTCGCCATCGGACGGATCCGCTGCAGTGCCTTGAAAGTGGATGGGCCGCAGGTGCCATCACCGGGCAGCCCCATGTTGCGCTGGAACTCGGTCACCGCGCGCTGGGTGTCGGCTCCGAAGATGCCGTCCACCCGGGCGACCGCGAACCCCAGCTCCTGCAGCTTCGCCTGCAGTGCCACCACGTCGTCCCCGGTGAGCGGGTGCGAGACGACGTACGTCAGCAGCCGGTCGCCCAGCCGCCAACGTGCGTCGTCGATCGCGCGGTACGTCTGCGGTCCGACGATCCCGTCGATCATCAGGCCACGTTGCTGTTGGAAACCACGCACGGCGTGGGCGGTCGCCTCGTCGTAGACGAAGTGGCCACCCGGTTCCAGCAGGCCTAGCCGCTGCAACTTGCCGATGATCTCGGCAACGGCCTCACCGCTGTCACCGATCCGGTAGATCCGGGCGCCTTGCGGGCCTTCCAACAATGGGCCGGACATCAACTCTCCTTGCCGTGCGGCGGACGGGCGCCACCAGGACGCCCGGACTCAGGCAGTTCAGCTAGTGAAGTCGGCCAGTTCCTTCAGCAACGCCGCCTTCGGCTTCGCGCCGACGATGGACTTGGCCAGTTCACCGTTCACGTAGACGTTGATGGTAGGGATACCGGTAACGCGGTAGTTGCTCGGGGTGACCGGGTTCTCGTCCACGTTCATCTTCAGGAAGGTCATCTTGTCGCCGTGCTCGGTGGAAAGCTCCTCCAGGATGGGGGACACCTGGCGGCACGGACCACACCACTCGGCCCAGAAATCGACCAGGACCGGCTTGTCGCTCTTCAGTACGGTCGCGTCGAACTCGGCGTCGGTGACGGCATTCATCTTCTCGCCCACGGGCGTGATTCTCCTTAGGTGGTAGTGAGGTTCAGACGGAGACAGGCTCGGTGGCGGCCGCGGCCGCGGTGTGCTCGGCGTGCTCCAGCGTGGCCAGGAAGCGCTCGGCGTCCAGCGCCGCGGAACAGCCCGTGCCGGCCGCCGTGACGGCCTGACGGTAGGTGTGGTCGACCAGGTCGCCGGCGGCGAAAACGCCCGGCAGGTTGGTGTTCGTGCTGCCGTTCTCGACCAGCACGTAGCCCTCGTCGTCCAGGTTCACCTGGCCCTTGACCAGCTCCGAGCGGGGGTCGTGGCCGATCGCGATGAACAGACCGGTGACCGGCAGTTCGCGCGTCTCGCCCGTGACCGTGTCCCGCACCGTCACACCGGTCAGCTTGTCGTCACCGTTGATGGCGGCGACCTCGGAGTTCCAGGCGAACTCGATCTTGTCGTTCGCGAAGGCGCGCTCGGCCATGATCTTGGAGGCGCGCAACTCGTCGCGCCGGTGCACGATGGTGACCTTGTCGGCGAACCGGGTCAGGAAGGTCGCCTCCTCGATGGCGGTGTCGCCACCACCGACGACGGCGATCTCGTGCTGCCGGAAGAAGAAGCCGTCACAGGTCGCACACCAGGACACGCCGTGTCCGGACATCCGGTCCTCGTCGGGCAGGCCGAGTTTGCGGTAGCCCGAGCCCATCGCCAGGATCACGGTCTTCGCCCGGTGCACGGTGCCGGCGGAGTCGGTGACGAGCTTCACGTCGCCGGTCAGGTCGACCTCGACGATGTCGTCGGGGACCAGTTCGGCGCCGAAGCGCTCCGCCTGGGTGCGCATCTCGTCCATCAGCATCGGGCCCATGATGCCGTTGGCGAAGCCGGGGTAGTTCTCCACCTCGGTGGTGGTCATCAAAGCGCCACCAGCCGTGACGGATCCCTCGAAGACCAGCGGGGACAGCTGGGCACGCGCCGCGTACACCGCGGCCGTGTAGCCGGCCGGGCCGGAGCCGATGATGATGACGTTGCGGACTTCTGCCTCGCTCATACAGGTGTTCCTCGGTGTCGTCGAGACGGTCATTACGTCGTACTCAACGGATCCTAGAGGCCGACCATTCCCACGGTACCCACCGGCGGTCCACCACAGACAGGCGGCTCACCCACGTGCCGTGCACGAGACCTCAGCGGTTGCGCAGAGTCACGGTCGTGTCGTAGATCGGGGTGGCGACCCCATCTGAGGTGTTACAGCCGGTGACCACGAAAAGCGAGATGTCACGGGGTGATCCGCCCTGCAGGCCGATCACCGTCGCGCGCTTGCCGTCGACCTTGGCCGGCTGCACCAACCGGACCACCGGATTCGGTCGGCCGGAGGCGAAGACGTTCGCGCAGTCGATCTCCGCGGAGTCCCCGTGCAGCACCGGATCGGTGGTGTTCTCCAGCCAGCGCTGCGCCTGCGGACCCACCTGCGCGGTCGACAACGTCGGCACCGCGATCGGTGAGCCGGTCGGGTTGATCCCCGCGGCTCCGTCGTTGCTGTGGTCCGCTGTGCTGATCACCACACCGACGCCGGCAGCCGCGACCACGAGCACCGCGGCGGCCGCTAGCAGCAGCTTCGGCAGGTGCCGGCGTGGTTCCTCCCGCAGTTGGACCAGGGAGTGAACGCCGACCGTGGAAGAGCGCAGTACGGACTCGGAGACGATCACGGCGTCCAGGTGCTCGGCGACGTCGGTCGGGATCGGGATGTCCGCCCGGCCCTCGTCGGCGAGGTCGTCGGACAGTTGCACCAGCGCGTCGTGCGTCTGCTGGCAGTCCGGACACGCCTTCACGTGTTCACGAGCGCGGTGTGCCTCGGGGGCCGGCAGCAGGTTCTCGATCAGATCCGCGATCGTATCGGTGTCCAGGTGCTCGAGATGTTCGCTGGTCGGCAGACCGGATTCGGTCATCGGGAACTCGCCCCCTCGAGGGACGTGCGCAGAGTGGTCATCGGTGAGGTGCTCCGGTAGACGATCGCGGGGCCGCAGGATGGCGACTCGGCTTCGACGGGCGACCAGGTCATTCGGTTCCCATCGATTTCGCCGCGGCCTTCGCAGGCTCCCCATCCGTCACTGCGGCCCCATCCGCCGCGCCCGCCTCAGCCGGTACGGCGGGTAGACCGCTGCCACCGCGGGTGGTCTGCCAGTGCCTGAGCAGCGGGAGCAACCGGGCCCGGCCGCGGGCGCACCGGCTCTTCACCGTGCCCGGCGCACAGCCCAGAATGGCGGCCGCCTCCTCGATCGAGTAGCCCTCCATGTCGACCAGGACGAGCGCACTGCGCTGGTCGGAGTTGATCTGCTTCAGGGCGTGCAGGACGTCGAGCCGGCGCTCACGGACCTCGGCGGGATCGTCCTCGGCCGGTCCGGCCAACTCGGCCGCGCGGTCCTCGTCCTCGGGCAGCGGGTCGGCCGCCCGGACCTGGCGGCGGCGGATCCTGTCCAGGCAGGCGTTCACCACGATCCGGTGCAACCAGGTGGTCACCTTCGCGTCGCCGCGGAACGAGTCGGCCCGGCGGAAGGCCGAGATGAAGGCCTCCTGCAGTGCGTCGGCCGCCTCCTCGGGCTCGCCGAGCGTCCGGATCGCGACCGCCCACATCCGGTCCCGGTGCCGCTTGACCAGGTAGCCGAAGGTGTCCGGGTTGCCGGCCACGTGCAGCCGGAGCAACTCGTGGTCGTCCATCGTCTCGTACACGTGGTGCCCCGGCCTGTCCGCCGGCGCCCCGATCCGGGGAATACCTGGCGGGGGCGGTGGAGTCGAGGCTGTTTCCGATGTCATCGCTGGATCGTGACCTCCGAGATCTCGCCCCGGTAGCCACTGCCGTCCTTGGGCAGACTGGTCAGCCAGACCAGCACATAGCGGGTATTGGTCGGCGCGGCCAGCTTCAGTACCGCCGACTCACCAGCCTCTTCCGCGTTGGCGACCGACTTCCAGCCGCCGACCGTGGTGGCGGGCTTGGACGGATCGGCGCTCGGCACCATCAGTTCGAGGTTGGTCGGGTCGCCGACCAGGTTGACTGTCACTTGTGACACGTCGGTGAGCTCGCCCAGGTCGTAGTAGATCCCGACGCCTTCCTTCAGCCCACCTAGGTTCTTCTTGCTGTACGACATCGTCGTCCAGGTGGTGTCGGCCTTCCCGTCGTACGTGTTGGCCACGTCCTCCGGGTGCTCGGACCCGTTGCCCTTGGGCTTCGGGTCGAAGTCCTTGGCGGCCTTGATGGTGACCTTCTCGTTGGTCGGCACCGGCGGACCCGAACTCTGCGGGGCATCCGGGGTCGCGTTGCTGCCCTGGTCCTTGTTGATCGCGCCCTTGACCAGGAACTGCGCCATCGCGATCACCGACAGCAGCGCCAGCACGGCGAGCAGGATCAGGATCCGGCCACCCCAGCTGCCACGCTGCCGCGGCTCGTCCGCAGGCGGCTTGCGGCGGCCGTTGCCGTTGTGGCTCGGCGGGCTCTGCCGCCGTACCGGCCGGGCGTCGGCAGCTGGCGTGTACGCCGCGCGCGGCGGTGGTGCCTGGCTATGGCCGTTCTGCTGAACAACTGCCGGCGTCGGGTCCAGGGCGGGGGTCAGTACCGGCGGGACCACCTGGGTCGCGTCGTCGACGCTGCCGTTCTGCCGGGCGACCGCGACCGTCTCGTCCATCTGGCTGGGCGGCTCGTGCGAGCTGCCGACCACTCCGGACAACGCGGCGGACAGACCTGCGGCACTGGTGATCGGGGCGGCGTGGTGACGGGGCGGCTCGGCCAGCAGTCGGTCGCAGATGTCATCCAAGGAGCGGGGCACCCCGGCGCGGACCTGCCGGGGACTCAACAGCCGCCCGTGCTCGATCGGCGCGGGCTGGAGTCCCCAGGCCGGTGCCGGGCCGGGCCACCTGCCGGTGAGGGAGGCATAGAGGATCTCGCCGAGTGCGCGGACGTCCTGCTCCGGACTACCCGGTCCGGTCGAGCGCAGCGCCGCTTCGGTGGCCAGGCCGACGACCTTGATCGCGCCGGCGTCGGTGACCACCACAGTGGACGGGCTGATCGAGCCGTGTGACTGGCCGGTGCGGTGCAGGTTCTCCAGCGCCTCGGAGACCTCGCGGGCCAGCCAGCCCGCCTGCTGCCCGGTCAGCGGGCCCGCGCTGAGCATGCGTTCCAGGGGACGGCCGCCGGCCCACTCGCGCACGCAGTACGTGACGCCGTCGTGCATGTCGCAGTCGAGGACCCGGAGGAAGCGCGGGTCGGCCGCGGCGGCGGCTCGCCGGGCCGCGTCGAAGAGGGTGTTGGTCCGCGGGTCGCCGATCGGCAGCACGTCCACGATGACAGCTCGGTTCAGTACCTCGTCCACTGCCCGCCAGACCCGCGCACCGTCGATCTCCGCGAGCAACTCGGCGATCCGGTAGCGGCCGGCGAGCAGGGCACCAGGACTGACGGTCTGGTTCGACACGGTGTCTCTCGCCCTCCTCGATGCACTGGTCGGCCTGCGTCTGGCGCTCCGGATCCGGTCAGCGGGGGTCCGGCGCGAACGGCTGGCGGACCGATCGCAGCCCCCATGCTAGTGCCCAGGCACAGCCATCAGCGGTGCACGAGCGCACAAGCTGCCGCATCAGGACCGTCTCGACCGCCCGGGCAGCTTCGATGTGACCATGGACACGACATCGGTGACCTCGTGAATCCGAAGCACCCGCGCCACTCCGACGTAGACCGGGAGCATCACGGCCCCGGCGATGGCCAGTTCGAGCGCGGAGGTGAGCGGGCTGTTCCAGTCGGTGGCCGAGTCGATCACGGTCAGCACTACCCGGGCGAGGCCCGCGCCGACCACGGCCGCGATGACCATGGCGAGCAGTGGCAGCGCGATTCCCGCACCGTGCACCCGCGGCACCCGCCGGGCAAGCACCCGCCGGGACATCAGCACGGCGACCAGATAGGCCAGCGAGTACGCCGCGCCCAGCGCGACGCCGCTGAACCGCAGATGTTCCTCCCCGAGGACGAACCGGACGCCGATGACAGCGGCCGCGATGTTGACCGCGGCGATCACGCACTGAAGGAAGAACGGCGTCCGGGTGTCCTCGAAAGCGTAGAAGGTGCGCAGCTGGAAGTACTGCACGGTGAAGGGCACCAGGCCGAGCGCGAGTGCCATCAGCGTGTAGGCCATCAGTTGGGTGTTGTTCTTACCGGCGCCGTACCCGGCGATCACCATCGTGATCGGGTACGCGAACGCCACCATCGCGGCGGCAGCCGGTACGACGATCGCCAGCGTCTGGCGGATCGAACGGGCCGAGAGCCGGGCCACCTCGGTCACGTCGCCCTCGGACGCCAGCGACGACATCTGCGGGAGCGCGGCCGTCGCCAGCGAGACGGTCACGATGCCGTGCGGCACCAGGATGATCAGCATGGCCGTGCTGTAGGCAACCAGACCGGCCTTTGCGCCGGGGCTGTCCGAGGCGCTACCGGCGATGGCCAGCTGCGTGACGACCACCAGCGTTACCTGGTTGACCGCGACGAACAGCACTGTCCACAGGCCCAGCCGCGCGGTGTGGCCGAGCCCGGTGCCGCGAAGGCCGAACTTGGGCGCATAGCGGTGGCCACTGGCCTTCAGGTAGGGCAACAGTACGAGCAACTGGACGGCGATACCCACCGTGTGGCCCAGCCCGAGCAGTAGCTCCTCGCCGTGGCTGAAGGTGGGCGGGTTGGCGCCGACGCGGTAGATGAAGAGGAAGACGATGATCGAAGCGCAGGCGACGATGTTGTTCGCGATCGGCGCCCACATCATCGGCCCGAACCGGCGCCGCGCGTTCAGCACCTGGCCGACCAGCACGAACGCGCCGTAGAAGAAGATCTGCGGGAGGCAGAGCCGGACGAACATGACCATCGAGGCCTTCTCGGCCGCCATCGACGGGTCGTGCAGCTCCTTCGGCAGGTACAGACCGGCGATCTGCGGCGCCAGCAGCACACAGCCGACGGTGACGACCGCCAGCACCAAGAAGCCGAACGTGAGCAGCCGGTTGGTGAAGTCCTGGCCACCGTCGTCGTGGTTCTTGATCGCCCGGACCAGTTGCGGCACCAGCACCGTGTTGAAGACGCCGCCGGCCAGCAGGATGTAGAGGCTGTTCGGGATGGTGTTCGCGGCGGTGAAGATGTCGCCGCGCAGGGCAGTGCCGATGGCGGCCGCGAGCAGGGCGATCCGGACGAATCCGAGCAGGCGGGACAGCACCGTTCCGGCTGCCATCACCGCCGCGGAGCGCAGGGTGCGGTCAGCCATCCTTCGTCCCGACTCCTTCTTTCCAACTCGTCTCGTCGGCCTGCGACTGCCCCGGTACTGCGTGCGGCTCCGCGCCGTCGTCCCCGGTCCTACCGTTCTCCCGTACGCCGTTCGCCCGGTCGGTGGTGATCCGCAGGGGCTTCACCGGATCCAACGGGTTCGGCTCCGAGTTGCCTGCCAGCTCGGGAAGTGGTTCCGCGGTACCCAGGTCATTCGGGTCCAGCGGGGCCGGGTGCAGCGGGTCGGATCCGGGCTCCGGGGAACTCGGGTTACGCCGCTCCGAACGGATCCGCCGGTAGATGCGGACGAGCGACGTACCGAACAAGAGGGCGACAGCGGCACCGACCAGGATCCAGCCGACGCTGCCGTACTGGGCGGCCTGGATCACCAGTTCCTGCGAGCGGCCAACCGGCAGTTGCTGCGCGGAGACCACCTGTGCCTCGGCCAGGATCAGGCCGTTCTGCTCGGCACTCGCGTTGATCTGGTAGGTCGCCTTCACACCGGCGGCGAGCACCTTGGTCTCCAGCGGCTCGATCCGCAGGTCGGACCGGTTCGCGGAGGTGACCACGATGCCGACCCGGACCGAGACGTTCAGCTCGTTCGCGATGGTGAGCGGGAAAGTGCCCTTGCTGCCGGACAGGTTCACCTTGATGTCGCGGCGGTCGGCGCCCGCGTTCGTGACCAGATGCACCTTGCCGAGCTGACCGTTCACCGCCGTCAGCTCGAAGGCGGTGAACCGCTGCGCCTCGTCGGCGTAGCCCCGCCAGCCGTTGGAGCCGGCCCGGAACATCGCCCGGCGGAGGTTCTCGTCGGCGGCGTCGGGGTTGTCCAGCAGGGAGACGAAGGTGGTGGTCGCGTTGTTGAGGTCCTTGAACTGCTCGAATTGCGCGCCGGCCAGAGCACCGCTCGACCGTTGTGCCGTCGGCGCCTTGATCACCTTGGGGGCCGGCGTCACAGGCTTACCGGCCGGGATCACCTGATCGAGGTTGACCGGCGTGATCCACGGCAGCGAGAGGCCCTGCACCAGCCCGGTGGTGGACCGGCCGTCCGGGTCCCAGCCGCGAGGGGGCAGTGCGACGACGGTGACTGCGCCGGTTCCGGTCGCCGCGAGCAGGGATGTCTCCGCGGCGAATCGCTGCTGCACCTGGAGGGGAGAGGTAACGGACGCCGGGTCCGGTCCGCCCGCGGTGAGGCTCGAGCTCGCAACTACCGTGCGGACGCTCTTCACCGGTCCTTCCGGGGTGAGGACGTCGTACACGGGTGAAGGAGCCAGATTCGGCCGCGTCTCGGCGGACCAGGAGGAACTGCTGACCAGGTTGACGTCGTCGGCCTTTGCACCGGCGTACCCGGTGGAGGCGGCGGCGAGATTCTTGCTGCTGGCCGAGCCGTTCTCCAGCCAGAGCCCGGACCGGAACAGCGGCGGACCACCGAGGTTGTACTGCTCGGTCGCCGTGCGCGCCTGGCCGACGAGATCCCGGAGGGTGCCGCCGGCATCGATCAGGGTGGAGACGTCCGGATCGCCGTACGGGAGCAGGATCGTGGGATTCCTCGCGCGACTGAGGTCGAACGCCTTCAGCCAGGCCGCGGCCGCCTTCTGGCCGGTGCCAGGCTTCGTCTCGTTGTTGGCGCCGACCACGCGGTAGCCGCGGGCCATCTGTTTGACCTCGTCGATCATTGCGGGATCGACGAGCCAGCTGACCTTCTGCTGCTGGCCGAGGGCGAGCAACCGGCCGAGCTCACCGGTCGGGGCCAGCGACTGCGCGAGCGAATCGTTCGCGAACCGGTCGCCGCTGAGCAGGGTCGGCCGGTGCAGCAGCGGGATCACCACGGCGGTGTTCACCTTGCGCGGCATCGGGTCGGCACTGACCACCGGCATCAGGATCCGGCTCAGTCCGGCCGAGACCCGGTCCTTCGGCGTGATGTTGCCGCGGAAGCGCACGCCGACCGCGTAGACGCCGGTCCTGCCGTCGATGTGCCAGTCCTGCCACCGCACCACCAGCCGGAAGGGCACGGTCGCCTTCGGTGCGACCGGTTGGTCGAACTCCTGGAAGGTGGCGGAGTCGGGGTCGTTCAGTCCGACGCAACTGTTGCGCTTCTGGACCGGCTCGTCCGCCTCGGTCGGGATCGCCGCCAGCTCGGCCGAGGTGGTCAGCAGGTGGTCGTCGATGCAGGCGGTGGCCTGGGCGTTGTCGAAGGTGCTGTTGCTGGTGTTCGTGATCCGGCCGGTGATGACCACGGCGTCGCCCGGCTTCGGGGCCGCGGGCGTGAAGGAGTCGATGGCCACGTTGACCACCGGATCCTCCGCCGCCGGGCTCGCGATCGCCGCCGGCGCGGCCAGAACCGCTGCCGACGCAGCGATCAACAGGCTCGCACCCGCTGCCGCGGAGAGCCTCAGTCGCCGTCTGAACACGCCGTCACCGTAACCTAGTGTCCTGTGTCTTCTACTCCTGACCGCTCGGCCTCCCCTGGATCGTTGTCCGCGGTACAGCGGAAAGGTGTCCAGTCGTTGCTAGAGATCGCGCCGGTGGTCGATGAGCTCGGTGCCCGCTTCGATGCCGCCGGGCACGAGATCGCGCTGGTCGGAGGTCCTGTCCGGGACATTCTCCTCGACCGGGGGAGCAAGGATCTCGACTTCGCCACCTCGGCCCGTCCCGACGCCGTCGAGCGACTGCTGGCCGGCTGGGCCGACCACGTCTGGGACATCGGCAAGGCCTTCGGCACCATCGGGTGCCGTAAGGGCGATTGGGTTCTGGAGATCACCACCTATCGGTCAGAGTCCTACGATTCCACCTCACGCAAGCCCGCGGTCGAGTACGGCGACAGCCTCGAGGGGGATCTGGCCCGGCGCGACTTCGCGATGAACGCGATGGCGGTACTGCTGCCGTCGCACACCTTCGTCGACCCGTTCGGCGGGCGGGCGGACGTCGCGAACAAGGTGATCCGGACGCCGGGATCGCCCGAGGACTCGTTCTCCGACGACCCGCTGCGGATGATGCGGGCGGCCCGGTTCGCCGCCCAGCTGGGCTTCACCCCGGACCCGGCCGTGGTGGCGGCGATGACGGCGATGGCCGAGCGGATCACGATCGTGTCCCCCGAGCGGGTCCGCGACGAACTGATCAAGCTGGTCTGCTCGGACCACCCGAGGACCGGGCTCGACCTGCTGGTCTCCACCGGCCTGGCCGAGTACGTGCTGCCTGAATTGCCCGCGCTGCGGCTCGAACTGGACGAACACCACCGGCACAAGGACGTGTACGAGCACTCGCTGACCGTGCTCGAGCAGGCGATCGACCTGGAACCACGCCTCGGCGTCCCGGTGCCCGACTTCGTGGTGCGGTTCGCCGCGCTGATCCACGACATCGGCAAGCCGAAGACCCGGAAGTTCGAGGGTGACGGCAAGGTGACGTTCCACCATCACGACATGGTCGGCGCCAAGCTCACCCGCAAGCGGATGAAGGCGTTGCGGTTCAGCAACGAGCAGATCGACCAGGTGAGCAAGCTGGTCGAGCTCCACCTGCGCTTCCACGGCTACGGAACCGGTGAGTGGACCGACTCCGCCGTACGCCGGTACGTCCGCGACGCCGGCGAGCTCCTCGGCCGGCTGCACGTCCTCACCAGAGCGGACAGCACCACGCGGAACCGACGCAAGGCAGAAGCACTGCGGTCGGCGTACGACGATCTGGAAACGCGGATCGCGCGCCTGCAGGAACAAGAGGAACTGGACTCGATCCGCCCGGACCTGGACGGCAACCAGATCATGGAAATCCTCGGCATCGGCCCCGGCCGCGACGTCGGCGAGGCCTACAAGTTCCTGATGGAACTCCGCATGGACCACGGCCCCCTAGGCGAAGCCCGAGCCCGCCAAGAACTCCTCACCTGGTGGTCCTCGCGCTCCTGATTCACGGCGTGGCAGCGGGGTGAACATCGGTCGGTGATGGGCGCTCCTCAGGGGGAACTTTCGGCGGTACCGTCGGTAGATGTTGTGGTTGGTGGCGGTGCTGGGTGGGGGTGGGGTGGCGCTGGCCGGGCGGTTCCTGTGGGACCGGCGTGCGGCCAGGCGGGCGGATGCCGGGGAGCTCGAGCAGATCAGGCGGCTGGCGGACGAGGACGTCACACTGCTCGGCGAGGAGCTCAGCCGGCTGGGGGAACTGGTCGACGGCCGCACCCTGGATGCCGATGCGCGGCTCGACTATCAGCGCGGGCTGGATGCGTATGAGTCGGCCCAGCGCTCGGTCCGCGGGATCACCAAGGCCGAGGCGATCAGTACTGTCACCGACACGCTGGCGACCGGCCGGTACGCGATCGTCTGCGTCCGGGCCCGGGTGGCCGGCGATGCGGTACCGGAGCGGCGGGTGCCCTGCTTCTTCAACCCGCAGCACGGACCGTCCACCACCGACGTGCTGTGGACCCAACCCGCGCACGGCACCCGGACAGTGCCGGCTTGCGCTCAGGATGCCGCCCGGTTGAAGGCGCACGAGGAGCCAGAGGTTCGCTATGTCCGGTACTCCGGGCGCCGGGTGCCCTACTGGGAGGCGGGTGCAGCGGTCGCGCCGTACGGGGCGGGGTACTTCGCGAGCGGCGTGGGCGCCACCTACATCGCGATGGCCGCCTTCGAGAGCCAGGCCGGCGTGATCGGCGGCTGGGGCGATTGGTCCGCAGGTGGCGGGGGCGATGGGTTCGACTCCGGCGGAGGGGGTGACTTCGGTGGTGGCGGTGATTTCGGCGGCGGGGACGGCGGTGGCGGTGGCGGTGGCGACGGCTGATTTCGGCATCAGGTGGCAAGCCGGCGCCTGGTCAATCGCCTCACATCCCGCGTCTGAACGGATCAGTCCACTCGCCTGGCTGGTCTAGTCTCGCGGCGTGGATATCTGGAGCATCATCGGGTGGGGCGGGTCGGCGCTGGTCGTGGTGTCGTTGCTGCAGACCCGGATCCTGCGGTTGCGGCTGCTGAACCTGATCGGTTGCGTGGTCCTGGTCGGCTTCAACCTGGCGATCGAGGTCTGGCCGATGGTCGGCATGAACGCCGTGCTCGCGGTGATCAACGTGGTGCACCTCTACCGGTTGCTCCGGCACCGCCACGACGACGCGGAGTACGCCGTCCTGGAGGTCAACCCGACCGACGCCTATCTCGGGTACGTGTTGTCGTCGCACCTGAAGGACATCAGCAGCTTCAACCCCGACTACACCCCGGCGCGGAGCTCGTACGCGTTCCTGGTCCAGTTGGGCGACCGCACAGTCGGGGTGGTCCTAGCCCACGACGCCGGTGACGGGCGGGCCCAGATCGACCTGGACTACGTGCTGCCGAAGTATCGGGACTTCACCCCCGGCGAGTTCGTCTTCCGCCGTAGCGACGTCTTCACCGACCACGGCTTCCGCCAGGTCGTGGCACCCCGCCGAATGCGCGACTCAGCCTCCTACCTCACCAAGGTCGGCTTCCACCGCGACGGCCAGGACCTCGTCCTCGACCTGGCCTGAACGCGCAATTGTATAAGTACGTTTATTATAAGTACAGTTATAACATGGAGAAACCAGAGCGGATCTTTGCCAGAGACGCTGAGTGGGGTCACCTGTCCAGATTCGCAGCGGGATCACACGGGCGACCTCAGCTGGGCGTGATCAGCGGCAGACGGCGGCAAGGGAAGACCTACCTGGTCGAGTCGCTCGCAGAGCAGTTCAATGGCCTCTACTTCGGTGCGACGGAGGCCATGGAGACCGAGTCGCTCGCGTTGTTCGCGGCCGCTCTGAGTACGCATATCGGGACGCCGTCACCGCTACGATTCGACAGTTGGGACGAGGCCGTCAGATACCTCTTCGCCCTGCCCGGCTCAGCGGGTCCGCTGGTGATCGATGAGTTTCCCTACCTCAGCAAGGTGTCACCGGCTCTGCCTTCAATCTTCCAGCGGGAGATCGATCGGGCGGCCACCGCAGGTCAGGATGTCAAGCTACTGCTCTGCGGATCTGTGATGTCGGTGATGGGCGGGCTGTTGTCAGGCACCGCTCCCCTTCGCGGTCGTGCGACTCTCGAGTTGGTCGTCAAGCCGTTCGACTATCGGCTGGCGCGCGAGTTCTGGGAGGTAGAGGATCCCAAGCTGGCCGTACTACTGCACTCCGTGGTTGGCGGGACGCCGGCCTACCGAGGGTTCGTGAATGGTGACGGCCCCGACTCGGTCGACCGGTTCGACGACTGGTTGCTGAGAACGGTGCTGAGTCCGGCCAGTCCTCTCTTCCGGGAGGCGCGTTACCTGCTCGAGGAGGAGATGGAGGTCAGGGACGCCGCGCTCTACCACTCCGTCCTGGCAGCCGTTGCCAACGGCAACAGCACGCGTGGCGGGATCGCGAACTACATCGGCCGCAAGGCCACGGACATCGGCCATCATCTGGTTGTCCTCGAGGACAGTGGCTTGTTGCGACGGCAACAGGATGTGTTCCGGCCGGGGAGATCCGTCTATCAAGTGGCCGAGCCGCTGGTCGTCTTCTATCAGGTGGTGATGCGCCCGCAATGGGGTCTGCTCGAGAGTGGCCGCGCTCAGAACGTGTGGGAGGCGGCCAGGTCGCGGTTCTCCGCCCAGGTGGCAGGGCCGCACTTCGAGCAGGTGTGCCGGGACTTCGCGATGCTTGCTCCACCGGCGCTGTTCGGCGAGCTTCCAGGCGAGATCGGCGCGGGTGTGGTGTCGGACCGCACGCGGCGCGGGCAGATCGAGATCGACATGGTCGTGCTTGCGGCGGCAGTTCCCGGTGAGCGGCGGAGGATTCTCTCGCTGGGGGAGGCGAAGTGGGGCGACGTGATGGATCAGAGGCATGTCGATCGTCTGCGCCGGGCCAAGGAGATCTTGGCCCACGACTACGACACCAGCGACACCGTGCTCGCTTGCTACAGCGGAGCGGGTTTCGCGCCGGACATCGATCCGGCCGTCCTCACCATAGGACTCGAGCAGCTCTACGGATGAGCTAGTCCAGTTCCTTCGCGAAGCAGCGGGAGGCGGGTTCGGTTTCGAAGGGCGGGTAGGGCGGGATGGGGGTGTAGCCGTGGCGGGTGTAGAGGGCGAGAGCCTGGTGTTGCTGGGTGCCGGTTTCAAGGCGGAGGGTGGTTAGGCCTTGGGTGAGGGCTTGGGATTCCACCGAGGTGAGGAGTAGGCGGGACAGGCCCCAGCCGCGGGAGGACGGTTCGACGTACATGCGCTTGATCTCGCCCAGGCCTGCGCTGATCGGTTGCAGGCCGACGCAGCCGGTGGGGGTGCCGTCGACGAGCAGGACGATGAACTCGATGTCGGGGTGCAGGGTGACCAGCGGCTGGTCGTCGCCGTAGATCGCGGCCAGTTCGGCCTGCTGGGCGGTCGTCAGTGCGACGACGGCCGGGTCGGTCCGGGTGGCCGGCCGGAGCTCGACACCCTCCATCACTTCCACCCCATCGGTCATGGTGCGGACGTTAGCAATCGGCGGTGACGCTGCTGTTTCGCTTTCCTCTCCGGGTTTCCGGGGGACAGTGAGGTCTACCCGGTGTCTCAGACAGGTCGCGCTGAGGTCTCCACACTCGACGTGCTCTGATGTGTCGGTGAAGTCTCTGGAGGAGATCGCGGCGGCTGTCCGTGCGGGTGAGCTGGATCCGGTCGACCTGGTCGAGCAGGCCTTGCGACGGGCCGAGGAGACGGCCGAGCTGAACGCCGTCGTCCACCTGGACGTCGAGGGTGCTCGCCGCGTGGCCCGGCACCTGCGTTCCTCCAAGCAAGGTGCGCTGGCGGGCATCCCCGTACTGGTGAAGGAGATCATCGAGGTCGAAGGTCTGCCGTACCGCTGCGGCTCCGCGTCGATGGACGGGATCGCGACCTGCGACGCGGAGGTCGTCCGCCGGCTGAGAGAAGCCGGCGCGGTGATCATCGGCCTCAGCCACAGCCACGAGTTCGCCTACGGATGCACCGGCACGTCCAACCGGGTCGGGCCGTGCCGGAACCCGCACGACCCTTCCAGGCTGACCGGTGGTTCCAGCGCAGGTGCCGGAGCGGCTGTGGGCGGTGGCGTGGTTCCACTGGCGATCGGCACGGACACGGCCGGCTCTGTCCGCATCCCCGCAGCACTGTGCGGCGCAGTCGGCTACATGCCCACCCGGGACACCCTGTCCACCGACGGCGTCTTCCCACTGGCACAGAGCCTGGACCGCGTCGGCGTACTCACCACCTCCGTCGCCGACGCTCTCTACGCAGTCAATGCCCTCTCCGGCGGCGAACCAGCACCAGCCCGTACTACGCCGCCGCGGCTGGGCGTAGTCGTCAATGCGGAGCATCTCGACTACTCCGCAGAAGTAGGCCAAGTCTGGTCCGCGGCTCTGGCCCGGCTGGAGGCGTCCGGGGCCGACCTGGTCGACGTGGAGCTTCCGGACTGGGCCACGTCCAACCAGACGGCGATCGACTTGCAGGGACCCGAGGCAGCCGCGGTCCATGCCGGGCGAGACACCTTCGCCTACCAACCCGACGTCCAGATGAGGTTGCGGGAGGCGGCGGACGTACCGGGTTGGCGCTATGTGAAGGCTCGGCAGGCAGTAGCCGGGATCACGGCGACCGTTGGCGACCTGCTCAACCAGGTGGACGCAGTACTGCTGCCGACAGTCCTTACTGTGGCTCCACCTATCGCAGCGGTAGTGGACCCGGCCGGAGCGGGCGCAGTACGGGCGCAGTTGCTCAAGAACACACGCCTCGCCAACCTGACCGGGCATCCCGCTTTCACCGTGCCGCTGCCGACCACGGGCCTGCCCGTAGGACTGCAGATCCTTGCCGTTGACAACCAGGCCGCCGCCGCAGCGGCGGCCTGGATCGAGTCAGCTGTAAAGGCGTAGATCGGCGAGCGTCCACCAGTGGTCGCTGGCCCCGGTGGAGGTGATGCGGACGTAGCGGGCCCGGGTAGGAGCGACGTCTACGTTCGTGAGTTGGCCCTTGGAGGTCCCGCTGGTCAGCGGTCGCCACGTGGTGCCGTCGTTGCTGTACGCGAGTTGCCACGAGGCCGCGTAGTCGCCGAGGTTGCCGCCACTGTCGAGAGCGACCCGCCGGAACCAGCGCGCGGTCCCGAGGTCCACCTGCAGGTACTGACCGGCGGCCTGGGCCTGCTTGGTCGTCCACAGCGTCGAACCGTCGGCATCGATCGCCAATGCCGCAGTGTCTGCTGCAGTCGAGGCCGTTGCCGTGGCACCGGCCAGTGAGACCGGCTGCAGGCTGTCCAGCGACCGCGACCAGACGTAGGTCGCGATTGAACCGCCGGGCAACGTGTACTCGAAGGACTGGTCGCCGACCGCCACCGCGAAGCTCCGCGGCTCGTCGTTCTCGTTGTGCACCAACAGCGCGGTGGAGCCGTCCGGGTTACGGAAGGCGGCCGACATGAGTTGGCCGTTCCACCCGGTCGTGCCGTACGACGTACTGCCGATCCGCACCGCGCCCGGCTTCACGAACTTCGACAGGTGCCCGATCGTGTAGTACTCCGCATCCGTGGTGACGCTGCCGTCGGTCTGCAGCGTGACCAGCCCGGTGCAGGTGTCGCAGCCGCCGTTGTGCGGACCGCCGGTGGAGTCCAGCGCGATGTTCCAGTTCACGACGGACTTCGCCCAGTTGCGGGTGGTGCCGAGCATCAAGGTGCGGGCGTGCCAGGTCAGCGTGCCGCGGAAGATCTGCTCGGGCGTGTCATTCGGCCCGTGCGAGCCGGAGCACTCGGTGAACCAGATCCCCTTCTCCGGGAAGGTCTGGTGCAGTGCGGTCTGCGCACTCGGGTCGCCGGAGTAGCAGTGGTACGCCGTACCGGCGATCCACTTGGCGGCCGGAGTACTGAGCAGCTGGTACGGGTAGTCCGTCTCCGGGTCCTCGCCGGGCGGAGTGCTCGCGACGTCGCCGGGATGGGTGGTCCAGTTGTGGTCGTAGCCGAGGATCTTCGTTCGCGGGCTGGCCGCACGCAGCATCGGGCCGAGTGCCTCGATCACCGCGGCTTGCTGGCGCACCGGCATGTCCGTGCCCGGGTAGCCGCTCGGCTTGCGGTTCTGCGGCTCGTTCTGCACCGACAGGAAGTCGACCGGTACGCCGGCAGCCGTGTACGCCTTGACGAACTTCACCAGGTAGCGCGCGTAGGCGTTGTAGACAGCCGGGTCGTCCTTGAGTCGCCCACCGACCAGGGAATCGCCGGTCTTCATCCAAGCGGGCGGACTCCACGGGGTCGCCATCACCTTCAGCGAGGGATTGAGCTGCTTCGCCCGGCGCAGCAACGGCAGGATCTCCTTCTGATCGTGCGCGATGCTGAAGTGCTTCAGGCTGAAGTCGGTCTGCCCGGCCGGTACGTCGTCGTACGTGTAGTGCGCGGGCTCCGCGGTGAAGTCGGACGAACCGACGACCTGCCGGAGGAAACTCACCCCGATGCCCTGCTTCGGGTCGAACAGCGACCGCATGGTCTTGTCCCGCTGCACCGGGCTCAACTGGTAGAGCACGTCTGCCGACGAGTCCGTGATGGAGGCACCGAAGCCGTCCATCGTCTGGTACTTCGTCTTCGGGTCGACCGTGATTGTCGTCTGCGTGCTGCTGCCCTTGGCAAAGGCCACCGGCGCACGCTCATGCAGCAACTCGGCCCGGTCCGGCGTCGTCACCCACACCTTCGCCTGGACGCCGGTACTCCGGCCGTCCGGTCCCACCGCCTCGGCCCCGGGCACCAGTCCCGTGGCCACTAAGGCGGACACCGCAAGGGTCGCGCCCACCGCATGTCTTCTCATTCGTGCTCCTCACCAGGCGGGATGTAACAAATGGAACAAAGTGCGACACATCAATCGCCAGAAAACCGCCGCTCTGGTCAACTGTCAAGACTGAAGCTAGGCTGCCGGTCGTGAAACAAGTAGGTGTAACAAATGCCTAGGCGAGTCACCGTCCGGGACCTCGCGGCGGAGACCGGCGTCTCGATCGCGACGGTCTCCCGGGTGCTGAACCAGGCCGGCAACGTGGCGCCGCAGACGCGCGAGCTCGTCGAGCAGGCGGTCGAGCGCCTCGGCACTCTCGCTCCCGGCCCGCGCGGCGGCCTCCCGAAACCCGCGGCGGGGGCGGTCTACGTGCGCTGCCCGTACGTGCTGACGGACTACTTCGGCCTGATCGTGTCCTCGATCGCCGAGACCCTCGATCGCCATGGCCGGCAGTTGATCCTGAGCGCGGGCGAGGCCGCTCAGCACACCCAGGTGCTGTCGCGGGTGGCCGGCGACCCGGCGATCGGCGGCGCGATCCTGATCCTGCCGCCGGAGTCGAGCGACGAACTCGTCCGGCTGCGAGCCCGCCGCTTCCCCTTGGTGGTGGTCGATCCGCGGACCGCCCTGCCCCGGGACATCGCGTCCGTCTCAGCTGCGCACTTCTCCGGCGCCCGCCAGGTCTCCGCCCATCTGGTCGAGCTCGGACACCGCCGCATCGGAGTGATCGCCGGACCACGGGAGTGGCTGGCCAGCGACGCCAGACTGAGTGGGCACGCCGCCGCGCTCGCCGACGGCGGCATCCTCCCTGACCCCAGCGTGGTCCGGTACGTCGAACCAACCACGGAGCAGGGTTATCGCGCGGCGGCCGAGCTGCTGGATCTTCCTCAGCGCCCGACGGCTCTGGTCGCCTTTAACGACAAGGCCGCAGTCGGCGCGTTGCAGGCGGCCGCTGAGCGCGGCCTCGCGGTCCCAACGGATCTGTCCATCGCCGGCTTCGACGACATCGACGTGAGCCGCGCGACTTCACCGGCACTCACCACAGTGCGCCAGCCTTTGCAGGAGATGGGCCGAATGGCAGTAAGCCTGCTCACCCGTCTGCTGGACCGCCACGACCTCGAGGCCCTTCACATAGAACTAGCCACCGAACTCATAGTCCGCGGCTCGACGGCGTCCGTCAGCTGAGCCTGCGGAGGGTCGTCAATGCGGCGATCGAGTGGTCGACCAGCTCCTCAGGAGACGACGGCCGATCGTCCACCGGCAGACCTGACCATTCGATCGCCAGGTCCTCCACGTAGGCCAACCACGCGTGGACAGTGAGTCGGACCGGGGAGGCTGGTTGGTCGACTGTCGACTCACCCAGCAGATCGAGCACCCGCGCAGTCAGGCTGGCCCGCGTCTCGGAGTACACCTCGACGACGTAGTTGTCCCCGCCTGCCGCGCCGCGAACGAACGAGATGTACGAGTCGCGTCGGCGGCTGACGAAGGCGACGAACGCGAGCAGCATCTGCCGGAGTTGCTCGTCCGGCGGCAGCGTCGGATCTGGCTTCGTCACCCGCAACAATCGCCGCCCGGCGGCACTGATCACCGCGATGTAGAAGTCCCGCTTGGTCGGGAAGTAGTGGAACAACAGTCCCCGCGAGATCCCGGCCTCCTCCGCGACGGCGTCGATCGACAGCTCGTGGATCGGGCGGTTCCGCAGCATCATCAGCCCGATGCCGACCAACTGCCGGCGCCGATCCTCGGCGGGGAGCCTCTGACGCATGCTATTGAGCATTGCTCAGTAACTGCGCTAACGTCAAGGGAAGTCGAGCGTTAGGAGCGAGCTAATGGGGTTCGAGCCGTCCGCCAGGGCGCAGGAGTTGATCGCGCAGGTCGAGGAGTTCCTCCGGACCGAGATCGAGCCGGTCGAGCCCGAGATCCACGCCGCCACTCGCGCGGCCGAGGATCCTTGGCAGCCGCAGCCCGCCTTCAAGGAACTGCAGGCCAAGGCCCGGAAGGCCGGTCTGTGGAATCTCTTCCTGCCACCTGCCGAGCACGGCAACGAGCAGTACGGCGAGGGGCTGTCCAACCTCGACTACGCGCCGATCGCCGAGCTGACCGGCCGGTCCTTCATCGCGCCGTACGTGTTCAACTGCAACGCGCCCGACACCGGCAACATGGAGGTGCTGCTCCGCTACGGCGATGCCGAGCAGAAGCAGCGCTGGCTGGAACCCCTGCTGGACGGCACGATCCGCTCCGCCTTCTGCATGACCGAGCCCGACGTCGCCTCGTCGGACGCCACCAACATGGCCGCCACCGCGATCGTCGACGGTGACGAGGTCGTCCTGAACGGCAGAAAGTGGTGGAGCACCGGCGTCGGCCACCCGGACTGCGAACTGCTCATCTTCATGGGCCTCACCGACCCCGAAGCCCATCGGTACGCGCGCCACACCATGGTCCTGGTCCCGCGCAGTACCCCCGGCGTCAAGGTCGAGCGGATGCTCTCCGCGATGAACCAGTACGACCAGCCGCACGGGCACGGGGAGGTCAGCTTCACCGACGTCCGGGTCCCTGCCTCGAACATCCTGGTCGGACCCGGTCGCGCCTTCGAGATCGCGCAGGGCAGGCTCGGACCGGGTCGCGTGCACCACTGCATGCGCCTGATCGGCCTCGCGGAGAAGTCGCTCGAGTTGGCCCTGCAGCGCGGCACCAGCAGGACCGCGTTCGGCAAGCCGCTGGTCAACCTCGGCGGCAACCGCGAGCGGATCGCCGACGCCCGGATCGCGATCAACCAAGCCCGGTTGCTGGTCCTGCAGACGGCCTACCTGCTGGACACCAAGGGCCTGGCCGGCGCGCTGAGCGAGGTGAGCCAGATCAAGGTGGCGGTGCCGCGGATGGCGCAGGATGTGATCGACATGGCGATCCAGTTGCACGGCGGTGGCGGGCTGTCCGACGACTACCCGCTGGCCGCGGCCTGGACAGGTGCCCGGGCCCTGCGGCTGGCGGACGGGCCGGACGAGGTGCACCGTGGAGTGGTCGCCAAGATCGAGCTCGCCAAGTACACCCAGGAGTCGAAGTGAGCAAGGTTCTCGTCACCGGTGCGGCCAGCGGACTCGGTGCCGCTCTGGTCGACCGGTTCGTTGCCGATGGCCACCAGGTACTACGGACCGACGTCGCGGCGGAGTCACCCGGGCCCGACGGCACGCAGTACCGGCAGTTGAACGTCAGGAGTGTCGATGACTGGGCGGCGGCGGTCGCCTGGTGCGCGGAGAACTGGGGCGGGCTCGACATCCTGGTGAACAACGCCGGGATCGCCACCGGTGGGCGGATCGAGGTCGAGTCGCTGGACGAGTGGGACCGGGTCGTCGACATCAACCTGATGGGGGTGGTGCGGGGATGCCGCGCGTTCACGCCGATGTTCAAGGCGCAGCGGTCCGGGCACATCGTCAATACCGCGTCGGCGGCCGGGCTGGTGCACCCGCCGATGATGAGCTCGTACAACACGGTCAAGGCCGGCGTGGTCGCGCTGTCGGAGACGCTGTCGCACGAGTTACACCCGTACGGCGTGAGCGTGTCGGTCGTCTGCCCGTCGTTCTTCCGGACCAATCTGGCGGACTCGATCCAGGGCGATGACACGGACATGGGTGCGACCGCGCGCAGGCTGATCGAGAAGTCGCCCCGGACCGCGGACGACGTCGCCATCGGCGTACTCGCCGGGATCAAGAAGAAGCAGTTCCTGATCATCCCGGACCGTCCTGCACTCCTTGCCTGGCGCACCAAACGCTTCGCCCGCCCACTCTACGACCGCCAAATGCGCAAGATCGCAGCCCGCGCCCGCGAGCGCGCCGACGCGACTGCGGCAGAGCAGAGTCGGGTGGCCGGCGAGCGGTGATGGGCGAAGGCGAGCGCGCGAAGACCGGCGCGGTGGACGGGGCGCGGGGGGTTCGGGAGGAGGATGCCTTTGACGTGGGTGCTGTGGATGCGTGGTTGAGGACGCAGAGTGTGGTGCCTGAGGGGTTGCCTGAGGTTCAGCAGTTCTCTGGCGGGGCGTCCAACCTGACCTATCTGCTGCGCTACTCGGATCACGATCTGATTCTGCGCCGACCGCCGGTCGGGACGAAGGCGAAGAGCGCGCACGACATGGGCCGCGAGTACAAGATCCAGGCACAGCTCGCACCGGTCTTCCCGCACGTCCCGAAGATGGTTGCCTACTGCAATGACGAGGCTGTACTCGGCTCCGAGTTCTACGTGATGGAGCGGATCGCCGGCACCATCCCGCGACGCTCCGAGCTCGGCGTCGACCTGACGCCCGAGCAGACCCGTGAGCTCTGCTACGCCTTGATCGACACCCTGATCGACCTCCATCAGGTCGACCCCGCCGAGGCCGGTCTCGCCGATCTCGGCCGTGGTGACGGGTACGTCGAACGCCAGGTATTCGGCTGGTCCGGCCGCTACGGCAAGGCGAAGACCTGGAACGTGCCGAGCTTCGACAAGGTGATGGCCTGGCTGGAGGCGAACCGGCCGCCCGACGTCCGGACGTGCGTGATCCACAACGACTTCCGGCTCGACAACGTGGTGCTCGGGCCGGAGAACCCGCTCGACGTGGTCGGCGTCCTCGACTGGGAGCTCGCGACGCTCGGCGATCCGCTGATGGACCTGGGCAGTGCGCTCGCCTACTGGGTCCAGGCCGACGACGACTGGGCGTTCCGGCGGTTCCGGCTGCAGCCGTCCGATCTGCCGGGCATGATCAGCCGGGACGAGATCGTCCGCTACTACTGCGAGAAAACAGGGCTCGAGCCGGCGAACTGGAAGTTCTACGAGGTCTTCGGTTTGTTCAAGCTCGCCGTGATCTGCCAGCAGATCTACTACCGCTATCACCACAAGCAGACCCACAATCCCCGCTTCAAGAACCTCTGGCTGCCCGTCAACCTGCTCGAGCGGCGCTGCCGCCGGATCATCGGCCGCTGAGTGGGAGCGATCTATCTGGTCCGGCACGCGCAGGCCTCCTTCGGCCACGGCGACTACGACCGGCTCTCCGCGCTCGGCGAACGCCAGTCCGTCCGGCTGGGCGAGGCCCTAACCACCCGCGAGGTAAAGCCTGACGTCGTTGTCGCCGGGGCCATGCAGCGGCATGCCCGGACGGCGAGCATCGCGTTGGAGACCGCCGGGCTGCCTTCGGAAGTGGCGGTCGATGAGGGGTTCAACGAGTTCGACCACGACCAGGTGATCGTGGCGTACAAACCGGCGTACAAGCGTCGTGCAGTCCTGCTGGCCGATCTGGCCCGGACCGGTCATCCGACCCGGGCGTTCCAGGAGATGTTCGGCGAGGCGACCGAACGGTGGACACGCAGCGACGGTGACGGGTACTCCGAGAGCTTCGCGGATTTCGCCGGCCGGTCCGAAGACGCAGTACGGCGTACTGCGGCTCGGCTGGGCAAGGGGGAAACCGCCGTGGTGTTCACGTCGGGTGGTCCGATCGCGGCCGTGGTCAGCAGGTTGCTGTCCGGCGGCGACGACCTGTGGCTCAAGCTCAACCCTGTCACCATCAACACCGGCATCACCAAGCTCGTGTCAGGCCGCAGTGGATTGACGCTGATCAGCTTCAACGACCACGCGCACCTGGACGGCACCGACCTGCTGTCGTACAGATAGGACTCTCCATGCGACGCAACATCCTGATCACCGGGGCGAGTGCCGGGCTCGGCGAGGAGATGGCGAGGCAGTTCGCTGCCAAGGGCCACAACCTGGCGCTGACCGCCCGCCGCGAGGACCGGCTGAAGGCGCTGCAGGACGAACTGACCGCCAGGCACCCGGGGATCACCGTCATCACGCATCCGCTGGATGTGACCGACCACGAGCAGGTGTTCGAGGTGTTCCGGCTGGCTGACACCGAACTGGACGGCGGGCTCGACCGCGTGATCGTGAACGCCGGCATCGGCAAGGGCGCCCCGCTCGGCAGCGGCCGGTTCGACGCGAACCTGGAGACCGCGATGACGAACTTCGTCGCCGCACTCGCCCAGGCCGAAGCCGCGATGGAGCTGTTCCGGGCGCGGAACGCGGGACATCTGGTGCTCATCTCGTCGATCGCGGGGCTCCGCGGTCTGCCGAAGGCGGTGACCACGTACGCCGCGACGAAGGCCGCTGTCGCGTCCCTCGCGGAAGGTCTGCAGCTGGAGTTGCTGGGCAAACCGATCAAGGTGAGCGCGATCTACCCGGGCTACATCCGGACGGAGCTGAACGAGGACGTGGCGAACACGCCGCTGATAGCCGACACCGTGCCCGGTGTCCGTGCGATGGTGGCCGCGATCGAGGCCGAGAAGGCGAAGGCGTACGTTCCCAGGTGGCCGTGGGTGCCGCTGGCCAGAGTGATGCGGTACGCACCACTGCCGCTGCTGAAGAGGATGGTCTGATGCGCTGGGGTCTGACAGTTCCGCTCACCGGGGTTCCGCTGCGGGACCACCGAGGGCTCGTTCAGGAGCTCGCCTCGCTGGGTTACACGGATCTGTGGTCGGCCGAGGTGGCCGGTGCTGACGCCTTCACACCGTTGGTGCTCGCCTCCGAATGGGATGACCAGCTTCGCCTGGGGACGGCCGTAGTACCGGTGCACACGCGGGGGCCGGCGGCGCTCGCGATGAGTGCGGCGGCGCTCGCGGACCTCGCGCCCGGGCGGTTCGTGCTCGGTATCGGCGCCTCGTCGGAGACCATCGTCACCGGCTGGAACGGCATCGCCTACGACCCGCCACTGGCCCGCACCCGCGACGTACTGCGTTTCCTGCGCCAGGCACTCGCCGGGGAGAAGGTCGACGGGACGTTCGACAGCTTCACGATCAACCGGTTCCGCCTGGAGAAGGCGCCTGACATCCCGCCGGCGATCATGCTCGCGGCGCTCCGGCCGCAGATGCTGCGACTGGCCGCGCGAGAGGCGGACGGCGCGATCACCAACTGGCTCTCCGCCTCCGATGTCCGGCAGGTTCGCGCCGAACTCGGCGACGAGAAGGAGCTGGCCGCGAGGATCTTCGTCTGCGTCACCGAGGACGCCGAGATGGCCCGCAATATCGGCCGCTTCCTGATCGCGACCTACCTGACGGTCCCCGGCTACGCCGCCTTCCACGATTGGCTCGGCCGCGGCGAAGCCCTGAAGGAGATGCGCGACGCCTGGGCCGCCGGCGACCGCAATGCCGCCATGGCCGCCGTCCCGGTATCAGTGATCGACGACCTGATCGTCCACGGCACAGCCGCCGACTGCCGTGCCCAGATCAACGACTACCTCACCAACGGCCTCGACACCCCGATCATCGCCACCCTCCCCACCGGCACCGACCTCCTGGAGACAGCCCGAGCCCTCGCCCCCTGACCGAGGTCACGTTTCCGCGGTCTGCTTCGTCAGGTGAGGGATGGCCGGCATCCGTCGGCCGTGTCCCGAGCCAGGAGGAAGAGATGGGGAACACTGATCTGCGGCAGGCTGTCAGAGGGCAGGTGTGGCTGCCCGGCGAGGCCGGGTTCGACGACGAGACCAAGGCCTGGAACACGACCGTCGCCCAGCCAGTGGCGGCAGTCGTCGAGATCGCCGATGCTGACGACGCCGCGACCCTCGTCGACTTTGCCCGCCAGGCGGGCATCGGGCTGGCTGTCCAGCCCAGGGGCCACGGAGCGAGCGGCAATGTCGACGGCCTGATCCTGGTCCGCACGAAGCGATTGGACAGTGTGGAGGTCGACCCGGACCGACGCTCGGTCCGGGTCGGCGCCGGCTCGAACTGGGGGAGGGTTCTGGAGGAAGCCGGCAAGCACGGACTGACCGGGTTGGCCGGTAGTGCACCAGGAGTCAGCGTGGCCGGCTTCTCACTCGGCGGTGGTTTGTCCTGGTTCAGCCGCAAGTACGGCCGGGCGGCGGACAGTGTGACGGCCCTCGAGATTGTCGATGCTGACGGCAACCAATCAAGGGTGACCGCCGAGTCCGATCCGGACCTGTTCTGGGCGCTGCGTGGAGGCGGTGGTGACTTCGCGCTGGTGACCGCCCTCGAGTTCCGCCTGTACGCCGAACCGAACCTGTACGGCGGCCGGATCACCTGGCCTGTGCAGCAGGCCGCGGAGGTGTTCGCGGCGTTCCGTGAACTGACCTCCGACGCGCCGCACGAGCTCTCGGTCTGGTTCACCCGGATCCAGGTCCCGCAGGTCCCGCCGATGGCCATCCTCGACGTCGCCTACCTCGGCGAGCGTCACGAGGCGGAACACCTCCTGGCTGGGCTGGGCAAGATCGACGGGGTCATGTCCGACAAGCGGGACCTGATGCCGACGGCGGCTCTCGGTGACATCACCGCCGAGCCCACTGGCCCCTCGCCGATCATGTCGCGCACCGAAATCCTCACCGGCCTGGACGATGCCGTGGCGGAGTACCTCGTGTCAGCGCCGACCGAACCGTTGGCCGGCATCCAGGTGCGGCATCTGGGCGGCGAGCTGGGCCGGGCCGGCTCTGACACGGGAGCCGGCGCGAAGCAGTCCGGGCCCTATCTCATGACCCTGCTCGGCTTCGCGTTCAACCCCCAACTCGCCCCGGCCATCGCCGGTAAGCAGGCCGAAATCGTCGCCGCGGTCGAAGACGCCGTCAGCGGGCGCAAGCCCTACACCTTCCTGGGACGGGGAGATACCGCCGCGCAAGCCTTCCCCGCCGACGCTCTCACCCGGCTGCGCGAGCTCAAGCGGACCCGCGACCCCGAGAACGTCTTCCGGGCCAACTTCCCGGTCCTCGCCGAGCCTGAGTGAGAGGCCGCCTCAGCTGAGGTGCTGGGATTCGAGCCAGGTGGTGGCGCGGCGTTTCGAGGCCCGGGAGAGCCAGGCGTCCTGGATCACCTCAGCCAGTTCCCGCTGGGAGAGCTCGCCGAGGTGGCCGGCTCGAACCAGGATGGAGAGGTGACCATCGAAGTGCGGGGTGGTGAAGAAGGGGTTGGCGTCGTCCGAGACGAGGGCGAGTTTGTCGTCCTCGGTCGGGACCCAGATCACGATGACGTCGTCGTACCGCTCCCCGGTGTCGGGGTCGAACGCGTCGGGCCGGGGCGTTCGGAAGAACACGAACGACTTGCCGCCGACCTGGTAGACCGGATTTCCGCTGCCACCTTGCTCGACCGT
>NZ_DASRXP010000630.1:0-10468 GCF_035687465.1 Kribbella sp. | reverse complement strand
TCGCCACCGTCCTGATCTTCCTGGTCGCGGTCACCGTGATCGCGGGACTGGCCGACGCCGCCAAGGTCTTCGAGGTCGCCGCCCGGGAAGCGGCCCACCTCGGCCGGGGCCGGGTCTGGCGCCTCTGGTTGCTCGTGGTCGCGCTTGCCACCGCGCTCACGATCGTGCTCTCCCTCGACACCTGCGCGGTGCTGCTGACTCCGGTCGTTCTAGCGATGGCACGGCAGCTCGACATCCCGCCGAAGCTGTTCGCCTTCACCACGGTCTGGCTCGCCGGTACTGCCTCGCTCCTGCTCCCGGTGTCGAATCTGACGAACCTCCTCGCGCTGCATCGTTTCGATCAGCTCGGCCTCGGCTTGCAGGACTACATCGGCCTGAGTTGGCGACCGGCCATCGTCGCTGTGGTGATCACGGTCGCTCTGCTGGCCCTGTTGTTCCACCGGGACCTCCGCCGCCAGTACGTCGTACCGGAGACTCCTCACCTGGACGACAAGGTGTTGTTCTGGGGATGCGCCGGGGTCTGCCTCGCACTCGGTCCCGCCTTCGTCAGCGGTGTCGACGTCGCCTGGCCCGCCAGTGCGGGCGCTGTGATCCTGGTCGCCCTCTTCACCGTACGGCGCCGCGCCGAGCTGACGTGGTCCCTGGTCCCATGGCGACTGGTGATCACCGTGGTCGGGCTGTTCCTCGTCGTCGCCGCGCTCACCGCCCACGGCCTCGAAGACGTCCTCCGCGACGTGGCAGGCAGCTCGAGCAACCTCCTAGGCGACCTCCGCCTCACAGGAACCTCGGCACTCGGCGCGAACGCAGTCAACAACCTCCCGGCCTACCTCGCCATGGAACCCGTAGCCGCCGACGAGGGCCAACGGATGATGCTCCTCCTGATCGGCGTCAACTGCGGCTGCCTCCTGACCCTGTGGGGATCCCTGGCCACCCTCTTGTGGCGCGACCGCTGCATCGCCGCCGGCGTCCACATCTCCTGGTGGTCCTTCCTCTGGCGAGGCCTCCTCCTGACCCCCCTCGTCCTCGCCGCCACAGTCCTCACCCTCCACTGGGGCATGCAATAGTGCGGGCATGAGCGAGGAACAGAGCACCTCGGAGTCCACTCGTACGTTTCGCGCGGCCCGTGACTTCCTGCTCGCGCATCGGGAGGATTACGAGACGGCGTACCGGGATTTCAGTTGGCCTCTGTTCGATCGGTTCAACTGGGCGCGGGACTGGTTCGATGCGCTCGCCGTCGAGCAGCCGGAGGTTGCCGCGCTGACCATCGTCGAGGAGGACGGTGAGGTCAACTCGCTGACTTATGCCGAGATGGCGCAACGGTCGCGCGAGGTGGCTGGGTGGCTCACTCAGGCCGGGCTTCAGCCGGGTGATCGAGTGTTGATCGTGCTCGGCAACACCGTGCCGCTGTGGGAGGTGATGCTCGGCTGCATCCGGGCGGGCGCCGTGATGATCCCGGCGACCACTTTGCTCACCGACGCTGACTTGGCCGACCGCATCAGCCGTGGCGGCGTACGGGCTGTGGTGACGAGTGCTGCTGAGGCGCCGCGCTATGCAGGGATCGCCGACCACTGCATCCGCGTCGGTATCGGCGGGCCTGTTGAAGGCTGGCTCGACTACGAGGATTCGCGTGGGTACGACGGGCCGGTGCCCGACGTGGACACCGCGGCGAGTGACTCGTTGTTGCTGTACTTCACCTCGGGAACGACGAGTCAGCCGAAGTTGGTGGAGCACACCCAAGTGAGCTATCCGGTCGGGCATCTGTCCACGATGTACTGGATCGGCCTCCAGCCCGGCGACGTTCACCTGAACGTGTCGTCCCCCGGCTGGGCCAAGCACTCGTGGAGCAACGTCTTCGCGCCCTGGAACGCCGGCGCGACCGTCTTCCTCTACAACTACAGCCGTTTCGACGCCGAGAAGATGCTGCAGGTGCTGGCGACGTACGGCGTGACCACGTTCTGCGCGCCGCCGACCGTCTGGCGGATGTTGATCCAGGCCGACCTGTCGGCGGTCGACATACAGATCCGCGAGTGCATCTCGGCGGGCGAGCCGCTCAACCCCGAGGTGATCGAGCAGGTCCGCCACGCGTGGGGTATCACCATCCGGGACGGCTACGGCCAGACAGAGACGACCGCGCAGATCGGCAACACGCCGGGACAGCGGGTGAAGCTCGGTTCGATGGGCCGGCCGCTGCCCGGATACGCGATCGCCCTGGTCGATCCGTCCACGGACGAGGTCGGCGACGACGGCGAGATCTGCATCGAGCTCGCTCCCCCGCCGGTCCCGCTGATGCGCGGGTACCGGGACGCGGCCGACCTGACCGAGGAGTCGATGCGCGGCGGTTTCTACCACACGGGTGACGTCGCCAGCCGGGACAAGTCCGGATACATCACGTATGTCGGCCGCTCGGACGACGTGTTCAAGGCGAGCGACTACCGGATCTCGCCGTTCGAGCTCGAGTCGGTACTGATCGAGCATCCCGCGGTCGCGGAAGCTGCGGTGGTTCCATCGCCTGATCCAGTCCGACTTGCAGTACCCAAGGCGTACGTCGTACTGGCTGCTGGGCGGGAACCGTCGCGGGAGCTGGCTGCTGACATCCTGCAGTTCTGCCGCGACCACCTGGCACCGTACAAGCGGATCCGGCGGATCGAGTTCGCCGACCTGCCGAAGACGATCTCGGGCAAGATCCGCCGGGTCGAACTCCGCGCCGACGAGGCCGCGAAGGTCACCAACGGCGAGCGCGCCGCGAACGCGTACGACGAGTCGGACTTCCGCCAGGGCTGAACCGCCCCGCGGGTGCTGCGCAGCCCCGTCCGGGCTGCGTGCTGGAATGGCTTATGTCCTATGACACCGGGCTCGGCCTCGCGGCTGTGGTGGTTCTGCCACTGCTGGTCGCGATCGCTGTCGTGGCCTCGCGGCTGGCCTCGCTGCGGCACGAAAAGGGCATCGTCACCGCCGCCCTGCGTGCCGTCGTCCAGTTGGCGGTGGTCGGTGTGGTCGTCGGGTTCGCGCTGCAGTCGATCTGGGGATCGCTCGCCTTCATCCTGGTGATGATGATCGTCGCGACCATCACCAGCGCGCGCCGCATCCGGCACGTCGCGGTGGTGCCAGGCCAGTACGCGTACTGCGCTGCCGCGATCGGCGGGGGCGCGGCCGTAGTACTGCTGCTGCTCGTGCTCCCCGGGGTGGTCCCGCGCAATCCGGGAAGCATCCTCCCGATGGGCGGCATCATCGTCGGCGGCGCGATGAACGCCACCACGCTCGCGGGACGACGCCTGCTGTCGGAATACGGCGGTCGGTTCGGCGAGTTCGAGGCCGGGTTGTCCATCGGGCTGCTGCAGCCGGACGCGTTCAAGCTGGTTGCCGGGCCGGTCGCCGGGGACGCCCTGCTGCCCGCGCTCGACCAGACCCGGACAGTGGGGCTGGTGACGCTGCCCGGTGCCTTCGTCGGGATGGTGCTGGGCGGGGCCTCGCCCACGGCGGCGGCCGCGCTGCAGCTCGTCGTACTGATCGGACTGCTCGCCGCAGGATCGATCGCCATCCTGACGACCACCGAACTACTCGCCCGCTCGACGTTGCCGGACGGGCGTACCGTTTCGGTATGACCGACGACAAGAGCCTTCTGCACCGCATCGACGAACTGGTCGCCGAGGAGCACGAGCTCCGCACCAAGCACGCGGCCGGCGACGTCACCGACGAAGACGAGCGCACCCGGCTGCGTGCCCTCGAGGTCGAACTCGACCAGGTCTGGGACCTGCTCCGCCAGCGCCGCGCCAAGCGCGAGTTCGGCGAAGACCCCGAGTCCGCCGCGACCCGCCCATCAGACACCGTCGAGGGCTACCTGAACTAGAACCCGCGGAGTTTGTCCGGGGTGATGCGGATCAGGACCGAGTAGCTGTCGTGGAACTGCTCCGCCGTCATGCCCAGGCCGGTGATGGGTTCGTCGTACTTCGTGTTGTACGCCGTCCGCTCCTCGTCGCTGAGACCCTTCTCGTCGATCACGGCGTCTCCGGTGAGGACGCCGACGTCGCCACCGCTGTGCGTCGCGTTGAAGTTCACCGCGATCCGCGGGGCCGCCGAGATGTTGCGAAGTTTGGCCTTGTCCGGCTGGCTAGCGATCAGGACCTCGTCGCCGTGCCAGAGGAACCACACCGGCGTCGGCGCCGGCGTACCGGACTTGGCGACCGTAATCAGCCAGACCACCAACTCGTCGTCAAGCTGCCGCGCGATCCGCGCGCCGAAGTCGGTGGAGGTGTCGATCGAGATCATCTGAGCCCTTCCGTCGCCATCAGGACGGACCCAGCCGCCCCCACTCGATCGCCGGGCAACGGTTCATCACCATCGTCAGTCCCGCCGCCGTCGTGCGCGCGTAGGCCTCCGGATCCAGTACATCAAGCTGGAACCAGACCGCCCGCGCGTTGATTCCCACCGCCTCGTCGGCGATGCCACCAGCCAGCTCGGACCGGACGAACACGTCCACGCAGTCGACCTCGAACGGGATGTCGGCCAACCGCGCGTATCCCTGTTCGCCGTGCACCGTCGGCGCGGACGGATGCACCGGCACGATTCGCTTGCCGCGTCCCTGCAGGAACCGCGCCACGCCGTACGCCGCCCGGCTCGTGTTGTTCGACAGCCCCACCACGGCCCACGTCTCGCAATCGGCCAGGATCTTCCGGATGTCACCCTCAGCAGCCCAGTTCACATCCCCATCCTCCCTCCCCACACCAGGGCGCTTGCGTCCGAAGAAGTGGAGGGACAGGTCGCCAGTTCTTCGGACGTCAGGGCTCAGGAGCGGAGGTAGGTGAGGACGGCGGAGACGCGGCGGTCGAGGCCTTCCTCCAGGTGGAGTTTGGCGAAGATGTTGCCGACGTGCTTGCGGACCGCGGCCTCGCTGACCACCAGCCGCTCCGCGATCGACGCGTTCACCCGGCCTTCCGCCATCAGCGCCAGCACCTCCAGCTCACGCGGGGTCAGCGCCGCCAGCGGACCATCGTCCCGCCGTCGCGCGAGCAACTGGCGAACCACTTCCGGGTCGACCACGGTGCCACCTTCGGCCACCCGGTCCAGCGACGCCAGGAACTCCGTCACGTGCCCGACGCGATCCTTCAGCAGGTAGCCGATTCCCCCGGTCGTTGTCTCGAGCAACGACGAGAGGTAGGCGTCCGCGACGTACTGGGACAGCACCAGGATGCCGATGTCCGGTAGCTCGGCGCGGATCGCGGCCGCCGCCCGCAGGCCCTCGTCGCTGTGCCCGGGTGGCATCCGTACGTCGGTGATCACCACGTCCGGAGGACTCTTGCGAACCACGGCCAGCAACGTGTCCGCGTCGCTGACGGCATCGCGGACCTCGTGACCGGCGCGATCCAGGATGCTCGCCAGCCCCTCCCGCAACAGCATCGAATCCTCGGCCAGCACAATGCTCAGTCGTCGAGCCGGCACGGACACTCCATCCTCAATCGGGTCGGCCCACCAGTGGGGCTGGACAGGTCGAGTGTGCCGCCCAAGGCGTCCAGCCGCGTCACCAGCCCGGTGATTCCGGTCCCCGCGGCCGGATCCGCGCCCCCGACCCCGTCATCCATCACCGTGACGACCAACCGGTCGCCGTCGGTCCAGCCGTCCACCTCGCACCGGGTCGCCTGCGCATGCTTGGCCACGTTCCCGAGCGCCTCACTGACCACGAAGTACGCCGCCGCCTCGATCGGCGCCGGCAACCGCCCCGGCAGACTCACCTGTACTGCGACAGGCAGCGGACTCCGATCAGCAACCCCCCGTACTGCGGCCTCCAGGCCATGATCGACCAGGACGCGCGGGTGGATCCCCCGGACGGCCTCCCGCAGATCCGCCAGCGCGGCCTCGGCCTCACTGTGAGCCTTGACGACCAGCCGCCGTCCCTCCCCATCCGGCAGGTCGAGCTCGGCCAGCCCCAGCGTCATCGTCAGCCCGACCAGCCGCTGCTGCACCCCATCATGCAGATGCCGCTCGATCCGGGCCCGCTCTGTCTCGAACGCGTCGACCAGATCCAGCCTCGAGCGGCGCAGCGCGGCGACGTTGCGCCGCAACTCCTCCTCCCGCGGGCCCAGGAGCGCCTTGGCCAGCTCGGCCTCCGCCGCCGCGAAGCAGCCGAGCAGGTAGGAGCTGACGACGTAGAAGGGCGGACCGAAGAGGACCAGGAAGACAGCGCCCTCCCACGGATCGTTCAGGATCCAGGGCCCCATCGCCATCTCGTCCAACCCGGCGATGACGGGCGCCGCGAGGGTGATGCCGAGAATGGCCGCGCACATCCCGGCAACGACGGTGCTCAACGGCCAGATCAGCACCCCGAGCAGGACGCCGTACCCGAGGGCCCGCAGCGACGCCTGCTCGCGCCGCCGGAACCTCGACCGCTCGCGCCGGGAGATGGTCGCCGGCATCACCGCATGCGGGCTGCGGATGCCACCCGGGACCATCAGCTGGGCCCGCCACCGCTCGACGATGCCGATCAGCACGCCGACCAGGGGGAAGGCCGTGAGCAGCAGGACTCCCACGATCAGCGGGCTCAGGGCCACGCTGACGACGCCGCCGACCAGCAGGACGGCGATGGTGAGCACCCCGACCGGGACCGAACTGAGCAGGTAGGCATAACTCCGCCACGGCCAGGACGAGACCAGGAAGCGGCGCGAGGCCAGAGCTGCCCACGCACTGTCCGGTCTCTTCACCCGCCCAACCCTAGGGCCGGAGCAGTCCTGAAGGCGGTAGCTTGCGCGCTACCGCAGGAGTCCCCCGTGGGCCAGGGTGGAAACGGCCGCGGAAGCGTTGGCTGGAACCATGACCAGCACCGCGCCGACGCGCCAGTACGCCGAACCGAGTGAAACGCCCGCCCTGCTCCTGGACGGGATCACCAAAACCTACCGGTCCAAGGCCGGTACGGTCGATGCGCTGCGAGGCGTGACGCACCAGTTCGCCCGTGGCTCCTTCACCGCCGTGATGGGCGCGTCCGGGTCGGGCAAGTCGACCTTGCTGCAGTGCGCGGCCGGGCTCGACCGGCCGACCACCGGCGCGGTCCTGCTCGGTGGGGTCGGCCTGCAGGACCTCAGTGAGGTCGAGCTGACCAAGCTCCGCCGCCAACAGATGGGCTTCGTCTTCCAGGCCTACAACCTGCTCCCCGCGCTGACCGTGTACGACAATGTCGCCCTCCCGCTCCGCCTCACCGGGCGCCGGCCGCGCCGCGAGGTGGTGGACCAGGTCCTCGCCCAGGTCGGACTCGAAGGCAAGGCCCGCCGCCGCCCGGCGGAGCTTTCCGGTGGTCAGCAGCAACGCGTCGCGATCGCCCGCGCGCTGGTCACCAAGCCCGCGGTCTTCTTCGCCGACGAGCCGACCGGAGCGCTCGACAGCAGCACCAGCCGGCAGATCCTCGGCTTGTTGCGGGAGGCAACCGACCTGGCCGGCCAGACGGTGGTGATGGTGACCCACGACCCGGTCGCCGCCGGGTACGCCGAACGGGTGCTGTTCCTGTCCGACGGCCTGGTCGCGGGCTCGCTGGACCGCGGAACTCCGCAGCAGATCGCCGCCGCGATGAGTGAGCTGGAGGAGCGCTGATGTTCTTCCTCAGCCGTCAAACGGTACGCCGTCATCTGCCCCTGTACGCCGGTTCGTTCGTGGCGCTCGCTGTCGGGGTGTTCCTGCTCGGCCTGGCCGCCACCGCGACCGCAGCCACCCTCGCCTACCACGGGCCGATCGCCGACAGCGTCCTGGTGGACCTTCCCGGCGGGGGCGGCGTACAGCCGCACCAGCAGCGGGTCACGCTGTCCGGCGCGGACACCGCCGGCCTGCAGGTCGTCCTTTCGCTGATGGCGGCGATGAGCGGATTCATCACGATCTTCGTCATCGCCAGCACCTTCGCCTTCGCGGTCGCAGCGCGTCGCCGGGAGGTCGGGCTGCTCCGGCTGATCGGAGCGACTCCGCGGCAGGTCCGCAGGATGGTGCTCGGCGAGGCTTTGGTGGTGGCTCTGGTCGCCTCGCTGACGGGGGCGGCGCTGGCGCAGTTGGCCACCCCGTTGCTGCTGGCGAAGGCGTCGTACACAGATCTCGCACCGGTCAAGCTCGAATCGGCGAGCCCGTGGTTGCCGCTCGGGATCACCGTCGCCATCGGTCTCGTCGTCGCCTTGCTGGGGGCCAGATCCGCCGCCCGCCGGGCCGGCCGGGTGGGACCGGTCGAGGCCCTGCGGGAAGCGGCGCTGGAACCGCCGCGGATCGGTGTGGTCCGGATCGGTTTCGGACTGGTCTTCCTGGCAGCGGCGATCGTGATGCTGGCGCTGATCCGGCCGGGCACGGGTGAAGCGGTGATGCCGCTCGCCCTGTTCTCGCCGATGATTCTCGTCATCTCGCTGACCCTGCTCGGCCCGCTGGTGGTGCCCTGGATCGGACGTCTCTGGGCCATCCCGTTGGTCCGCTGGACCAGCGCATCCGGGCGGCTGGCGCGGAGCAATGTCGTCGCGGCGCCCCGCCGGAGCGCTTCGCTCGCGGCGCCGATCCTGAGTATCTCCGCGATCGCCGGCTCGATGGTCCTCAGCCTGAGCTTCGCCGCCGACGCCTCCAGTGCGATCGTCCGCGACATGCTGACCGCTCCGATCGTCATCACCGCACCGGAGAATGCGGGAAAGCTGGCAGAGCGCATTCGCTCGACGCCGGGCGTCGCCGAGGCCGACGGCGGGATCAGCGTCGGCATCATCCGCGCGGACGGCGACTCCGCGCAACTCGCGGACGGCGAAGGCATCGATCCGGCCGTCGCCGCGCGGACCCGCAATCTGACCCCGATCACCGGCGACCTGGCGCAGCTCACCGGCAAGACCGTCGCCATCGGCAAAGAAATGGCGAGTTCCGCGCACTACCGGGTCGGCAGCGAGATCCCGGTGGTCTTCGCCGACCGTACGAAGGACAGCCTTCGGGTCGTCGCCATCGTCCCGGACGGGTCCGGAGTCAACGGACCCCTGCTGGTCCCGGTCGAACTCGCCCGGCAGCACGCTCCTCAGGCCGAGCCGGAACACTGGTTCATCCAACCCGTTGACGGTGTCGAGCCGGCCCAGCTGATGGGCGCGCTCGATCGGCAACTGACCGGCACCGGAGCGCAGGTAGTACGGGCCGAAGAGTGGGAGCGGCAACAGGATGACGGTGTGCGGAAGTCGAATCAGCTGGGACTGATCATGCTGATCGGTCCGGCCGCGCTCTACAGCGGGATCGCGATCGCGAACACGCTGTTGATGGGCAGCCTGCAGCGACGCCACGAATTCGTCACCTCGAGGCTGCTCGGCGCGACACCCGCCCAGATCCGCCGGATGGTGCTCTGGGAGTCGACGCTGGTCGGGGCGGTCGCGCTCACTCTCGGAACGGCGATCACGGTCACGGCCGCAGTACTCCTGAGGCATGCGATGACTGTTGGGATGACCCAGGTGCCGATGACCGTCCCCTGGGGGACCCTGCTCGGGATCGCGGCCGTCTGCATGGTCCTGGCCGTCGGATCCGCCCTGGTCCCGACCGGGTTCATCCTGCGCCGGTCGCACCCGTCAGGAGCTGTCGAGTAGCCTCCGGCCAGCCAACATACGATAAAGCTGGGTCGCTGCCGTGGTTCACGGTGCGGACCGGGGACAATGGGCGCTGCCGCCGGACCGCCGCCGGCGCGTCCCGACCAGGCATCGAGGAGCACGTAGAACCGCATGGCACGCCGGACCAGCAGTACCGCCGAACCGGAGGACTTCGAGGAGCGCATCCTCGACGTCGACGTCTCCGACGAGATGCGCACCAGCTTCCTGGAGTACGCCTACTCGGTGATCTACTCCCGGGCGCTCCCGGACGCCCGGGACGGCCTCAAGCCGGTCCAGCGGCGGATCCTGTTCTCGATGGCGGAGAACAACATCCGGCCCGATCGCGGTCACGTGAAGAGCGCCCGCGTCGTCGGTGAGGTCATGGGTAAGTACCACCCGCACGGCGACGGCGCGATCTACGACGCCCTCGTCCGCACCGCCCAGCCCTGGTCGATGCGGGTCCCCCTGATCGACGGCCACGGGAACTTCGGCTCTCTCGACGACGGCCCGGCCGCGATGCGGTACACCGAGTGCCGGATGGCTCCGCCGGCGGTCGCGATGACGAACGGCCTGGACGAGGACGTCGTCGACTTCAAGCCGAACTACGACGGCCGGGAGGAAGAGCCGTCGGTGCTGCCGGCCGCCTTCCCGAACCTGCTCGTCAACGGCGCCGCCGGGATCGCGGTCGGGATGGCCACCAACATGGCCCCGCACAACCTGGTCGAGGTGATCCAGGCGCTGCGGCACCTGATCAAGACGCCGAAGGCCGACCTGGACGACCTGATGCGGTTCATCCCCGGTCCGGACCTGCCGACCGGCGGCAAGATCGTCGGCCTGGAAGGCATCAAGGACGCCTACGCGACCGGCCGCGGCAGCTTCAAGATGCGCGCCACCGCCCGGATCGAGAACGTCAC
>NZ_DASRXP010000629.1:0-7933 GCF_035687465.1 Kribbella sp. | reverse complement strand
TTCGCGGTGTTCCTGCTGGGCGGGTTCGGGTTCGCCACCAACCCGGCGCTGAACGCCCGGGTGTTCAGCCTGGCGGAGCGGGCGCCGACGCTGGCGACCGCGATCAACTTCTCCTCGTTCAACGTCGGCATCACCGTCGGCCCCTGGCTCGGTGGTCTCGCGATCGACGCCGGTACCGGCTACCCGGCGCTCGGCTGGATCGCGGTCGCCCTCGGACTCGTTGCCCTGAGCACCGTCATCCTCGCCGCCCTCCTCCCGATCCGCCCACCTCGAGCCTCGGTCGAACCGATCACCCCGATCCCGACGTGGCGCAGGCCCTGATCGGGGGGCGATCAGGGCCTGCGGCTTGGTGGGGCTAGTTGACCGGACCGCTGGGATCCAGGTGCGAGGGGTCGAAGTCGGACTTGCGCTTGAAGACGTACTTGTTCAGCAGCCAGGTGATCGCCCAGAGCCCGACGCCGACCACCATCAGCCAGCCGGCGATCTCGTAGTCGTTCGAGGCGCGGCCCGACAACGGGCTGGCCAGGTAGACACAGAGGATCACGCCCAGCACCGGCAGCGCGGTCGGCGCGTGGAAGTGCTTGTGCTCCACCTTGTCCCGCCGCAGCACGAGCACCGCGACGTTGACGATCGCGAACACGCAGAGCAGCAGGAATGCCGTCGTGCCACCGAGCGCGGTCAGATCGGCGTACCCGATCAGGAAGAACGCGAGGATGGTGGTGAAGAGGATCGCGACCCACGGCGTCCGGCGCTTGTGCAGGACGCGCCCCAGCGGACCCGGCAGCACCTTCTCGTGCGACATACCGTAGAGCAGGCGGCTCGCCATCAGCATGTTGATCAGCGCCGAGTTGGCGACCGCGAACATCGTGATCCAGGCGAAGAGCTGCAACGGGAAGTCGGGTGCGCCGGCCTCGACCACCTTCAGCAGTGGCGTAGCGCCCTTGTTCAGCTCCTCCGGCGACACCAGGGTGACGGCGGAGATGGCGACCAGGACGTAGATGATGCCGGTGGCGGTCAGCCCGATCAGCATGATCTTGGGGAAGATCTTGACCGGGTCCTTGGTCTCCTCGGCCATGTTCACCGAGTCCTCGAAGCCGACCATCGCGAAGAACGCCAGCGCCGTCGCGGCGGTGACCGCGCCGAACGCGTTGTCGCCCTCCGGCACGTTGAACTCCGTCAGCCGGCCCGGATCGCCGTCGCCGCTGCCGAGCGCCCAGGCGCCGATCGCGATCACGATCAGCAGACCGGTCAGCTCGATCAGGGTCAGCACCACGTTCGCCTTGACGCTCTCGCCGACGCCGCGAAGGTTGACCAAGGCAATCAACGCCATGAACGACAGCGAGGTGATCATCAGCACCGAGCCGCGGTCCGGGTCGATCTTCAGCGCCGAGAAGAAGTTCGCCGCGAACGCCTTCGAGGCGCTGGAGGCCGAGGTGAGACCCGAGCACATCACCGCGAAGGTGAGCAGGAAGGTGAGGAAGTGGATGCCGAAGGCCTTGTGCGTATAGACCGCCGCGCCGCCGGCCTTCGGGTACTTCGTCACCAGTTCGAGATAACTCGTTGCCGTCAGCATCGCCACGATGAAGGCGCACAGGAACGGCAGCCAGACAGCCCCGCCGACCTCGCCCGCGACCTTGCCTGTCAGTGCGTAGACGCCGGTGCCGAGGATGTCCCCGACCACGAACAGCAGCAGCAATCCGGGCCCCATCACCCGCTTCAGTTCGGGGCGGTCCTCGGCGGTCGTCGCCACCGGGCTTGCGGTCTCGCTCATCCTGCCTCCTGGGATCTACGGCCTGCGGTCGATCACAGCCAGGGGTGCACCTTTTCTCATCCTCCCACCGGATCGCAGTATGCGCGCCCTGGACACGCGTGCGGCCGCTCAGCGGGTCGGGATCGCCGCGATCACGGTCTGATCGATGGTGCCACCCGCCGCGTCGGTTGCGACAGCCCTTAGCGACAAGGACTTCCCAGGCAGCACGGCCCACGGCGGGATCACCGCCGTGTAGGCACCACCAGCCGGTACTACGAACGCCGGTGTCCACCGCCTCCCGCCATCGGTCGAGTACGACAGTTTCGCTCCGGTCACTCGGGCTGCCTTCGAGCCGACCTGATGCCCTACCAGGAGGCCGATCCGCAGTGGCCGCCAGGCCGTGGCGCGTCCCAGTCCGTCGACGTCGGCGTCATACCCGATGGACAGCAGCGGCGGGATGAGTTGGCCCTGCTGGGTCGGATCCGGCGGCGGCGCGGAGGTGAAGTTCCAGGTGGTGTGCGCACTGCCCGACCGGGGGAACACCGCCGGCGCGATCGACCAGCTCTGCTCGAGCCGGAACTTCCCGCTCTCCTCCGGGAGTGGGAAATAGCCGGAGCTGTCGGTGAGCTCGCCGACCAGAGCGCCGTTGCGGTACAGCGCGACCTTGTGATCCCCAGGGAAGTACACCGACCTGCCGGCGTGGAAGGCGTCGGCCACGCCGACCTCGACGAACATGTAGTCGGGCGCGTGATAGGCGGCGAAGATGTCCGGATGCAAGGCCGCGCCGAACGGCCGTTGCACCCGGGCACCCGTCTTGAGGGGCAGGATCTGCCGGTCGCACAGCGGCGTCGTCGCGTCGGCCGTGAGGGTCAGGCATTGGCCCCATCCGGAGGCCGGATCGGCCGTGAGCAGCTCGACCTGCTGCGACGGCACCGCGACGTCGCGCCGGGTCACCCAACCGACGCCGGTGACCGTGGTCGCCCACTGCCGCTGAACCTGCTGGGTCCCCGCACCGGTGAGGCTGCCGAATGAGTTCTCGACCCGCGCCATCTTCGCCAGGTCGCGCCGGGTCAGGTGCGGCGACAGCGGCAGGGAGAAACGATCCTTGGCGAACAACAGTTCATAGGCCGTCGGCTCCCCCTTCCGCACCGCCCCGACCGGTTCGAGTCGCCACCGGTTCGTGGTCTCGAACGAACCACCACCGGCGACCTTCGCGGTCGGCTGGACGAACACTGTCCCGGCAGCGATCTGCTCGGGCTCGAACCACCAGAAGTCGCTCAATCCGCGGGTCGCACTGTTCCGGGAGATGCCCAGGACGGACTCCACCACCTTGGTCTTCTGCCCCTCGACCGTGGGCGCGCGCAGTACCTGAGCCTTGCGGGCATCGATCACGTACGACGTATCGCGGGTGAACGGGAGTTCCGCGGTACCGGCCAGGGCGAAGGTCTCTGGTCGAGAACCGGCCGCGGGAGTCACCACGGCCGAGGTGATGACGAGCTGCCCGGGTTCGAGGCGAACCCGGGCCGTCCCGTTCTCGTCCAGATGGAGGGTCGACGAATTGCCGGTGGCGTAGTTGAACACCGACGCCGTGCCACCCGCGTACGGCGTACCGGTGCGGTCGAGAACCTTCACCGAGAGGTCATAGCGCTCGGCTTCGTCATAGGCGCCCAAGGCGAGACGGAGGTTGTCCCCGAAGGCGACGGTCCCCTGCCAGAGGCCGTCGGTCAGCTGCGCGGGATCGATCGTGATCTTGGTGGAGGCTGTGCCTCCGGCCGGGATGGTCAGCGTGGCCGGCGAGGCGACTACCGCGGTCGCGGGGGCAGGCACGTCCGTCGAGCTGGTTTCCTGATCGGTCACCGGAACAGTGATCGGGGTGGAACCACTGTTCGTCAGGGTGACGACCTGGCTGCGCGCGGCCTTGTCCGGGTAGCGCAGATAGGCGAAGTCGAGCGACGAGACGTCGCTGGTGAGCGTGCTGGAGGTAGCGCGAGCGAGGTCGAGGCGGCCGTTGCCTGACGCCCAGTTGGTCCACGACTTGGTGGAGTCCGCGGCCGTCGTGAGGTCGGCTTTGAGCTGCTTCCACGTGTGGGACGGATGCTGCTGGAGCATCAGAGCGGCCGCGCCGGTAACGATCGGCGCGGCCTGCGAGGTACCGGACATGCCGACGTAGAGGTCGCCGTCACGGGCCCCCGCGCGGGCGCCGAGGATGTCGATGCCGGGGGCGGTCAGGTCCGGCTTGAGCCGGTAGGTTCCGCGGGTCGGGCCTTCGCTGGAGAAGACGGCCTGCTTGTCGTTGCCGTTGACCGCGCCGACCGTCAGGGCGGACGCGGCGACGCCCGGACTGCCGATCGTGCCCGGATCCTCGCCGAGGTTGCCGTTGTTCCCGGCGGACGCGACGAACAGCGTGCCGGTCTCGGCGGTCAAGCGCTCGAGGGCCTCAGCGACTGGGTCGTCGCCGTCGGATGGTGCAGAGCTCAGGCTCAGGTTGACCAGGTCTGCACCCTGCGCGGCAGCCCACTCCATGCCCGCGATGACCCACGACTCCTGGCCGTACCCGTCGGCTGCCAGGACCTTGCCGGAGATCAGTTCAGCCGCCGGGGCGACACCCTGGCGAGCTCCGTCCGAGCCCGCGCCGCTGCCGACGATCAGGGAGGACACGTGGGTGCCGTGACCGTTGTCGTCGGCCGCACTCGCGCTGCCGGTGAAGTCCGACTCGGCGGAGACCTTGCCGGTCAGGGCGGGATGACCGGCGTCGACACCGGTGTCCAGTACCGCGACCTTCACGCCGCGGCCGTCGAGCCCCTTCGCCCAGGCAGTCGGTGCCTTGATCTGGTTCAGGTACTGGTCAGGGATTGCTGCAGTCGTGTCAGCTACGGCTGCCTTGAGGCGGCGGTCGAGCCAGACCTTTCCGGTACTGCGAAGGGATGCGAGCCGGCTGGTGAAGCCGGGGGCCTGCTGCTTGGCGAGTGTGCCGGCCGTTGCGCCGAGGCTCGGGATCTCCCGGCCCTGGAAGTCGGGAACACCGCGGGTTATCACCGGCAGATCCGCTCGGTGCGCGTCGTCGTACCCCATCTCGACCAGACCGGTCACATCGAAGAGCGCCGGGTCGAGCACGTCCGGGACCAGCTTCTCCACCTGCTGGGGAATCACCGTCACCCGGCCGGCGTCCCGGCGTACGGAGAAGGCCCGTCCTTGCTCGTGCGGCTCGATCTGGACGAAAGGCCGGCCGGTGGCGTCGGGTGCGCCAAGGAGGACCCGGTCGCCGGTGATCAGAGTCACGGCGACCGGGTCACCCTTCGGCGCCACGGCTGCCGCAGCTGCTGGAACCGGCGACCACACCGAGGGGAGGAGCAGCGCGGTGGACAGCAGCAGAGACAACCGGGAGAGGGACACCACCCAGTGGTATCGAACCCGGGATGGTCCATGCTACGAGATAGCGTGTCGCATGCCGGACTTGTCCAGATCTTGCCAGGAGTGTGTGTGCTCGAATCCGTTGGAGTCTCGGCCGCGGAGGAAGCTGCCTACCGGGGTGTGCTCGCCAACCCGGGATGCTGTCTTCTCGACCTGGCCAGGCGGCTCGACCGCGACGTCGACGAGCTGGGTGTCGCGGTCGACCGTCTCGAGGAACTAGGCCTGCTCACCAGTACTGCGGACGACCCGCCGCGCTTGTTGCCCACGCGCCCCGATGTGGCCGTCGACGCGCTGGTCGCGGTACGGCGCGCCGAGCTGGACCGGGTTCGTGCGGAGGCGCGGGTGCTGTTGACCGAGCTACGGGCGCAGGAGCAGCACCGCCCGGAGAACCTGGTCGAGGTGATCGTCGGGCAGGAGGCGATCGCGGCCCGGTTCGCGCAGTTGCTGAACGGGACGAAGGACCAGCTCCTGGTGCTGGACCGGCCGCCCTACGCGGCGCCGGCCGAGAGCTCGGACACCCAGGTGCGCGGGCTGCTGAGCGAAGGCGTGGCCGTGCGGGGCATCTACTCCCCCGATTCGCTGGGTTTGCCGGGCGGTGTCGACGAGGCCTACAGCGCGGCGGACGCCGGTGAGTCTTCGCGGGTCCACCCGCAGGTGCCGATGAAGCTGGCCGTGTTCGACCGGACGGCCGCGTTGCTGCCGTTGTCGGTGGACCAGCTGGTCGACAGCGCGCTGGTGGTGTACCCGTGCGCCCTGCTCGATGCGCTGGTCGAGATGTTCCTGCTGCTCTGGGACCAGGCCGTCCCAGTGGTGCCGGTCCGGATGGATCCGCTCGACGCACGGCTGATGACGCTGCTGGCGGCCGGCTTCAAGGACGACGCGATCGCCCGGCAGCTGACGCTGAGCAGCCGGACCGTCGGCCGCCGGGTCGCCGAGCTGATGGAAAGCCTCGGCGCCCGCACCCGGTTCCAGGCCGGCATCCACGCTCAACGCCGCCGCCTGCTGGAAGACAGCTAGCAGGCCGCGAGCATCGAGTTGAGGGCGGTCTTCTCGGTGGACTGCAGGGAGAGGTTGTAGGTGTATTTCACCCAGATCCACTCGCGGGCGTAGATGCAGTGCACCGAGGTGTTCGTCGGCTTCCAGGAGGCCGGGTCCCGGTCGCCCTTGGAGCGGTTGCTCGAGGCCGAGACCGCGATCAGCTGGGCGATGGTCAGGTTGTTCGCGAACTCTTCCCGCTTGGCGGTGGTCCAGGTGTTCGCGCCGGACTTCCACGCTTCCGCCAACGGCACGATGTGGTCGATGTCGATCGTGGAGTCATCGGTCACCCAGATGGCGTCGTACACGCTGTACCACTGGCCGCCGGTCGGCTCGCAGTTGCTGTCGACGGTCACACCGGTGCCGTCCCGCTTGAGGACCTGATCCCGGGTGTCGCAGGTGCCGGACACGGTGTGCCAGTGCGGGAAGAGATCCCGGCTGTAACCGCTGGTCGTACCTTCCGCCTTCACGGTTAGCGAGTTCAGTTGCGTCAGCGCAGTACTGGCTGACGGCGGCGTGGGCGGATACGCCAGGGCCGGCGTGGCGCCCAGAACCCAGGCGGTCAGCAACGCGGCGAGAGTGACGGAAACGGTGAGCAGGCGACGCATTTTGAGGCCTCCGAGGGTGGGGCGATTCCCTGTGACAACTCACCGAGAAGCCTTACCGGTCCAGCGAACCGGAAACCCACCCCGCGATGAAAGCTGTGTGAACGCCTGACACGTAACCGCAGCGAAACCGAGGTGCCTGCCGCGGAAACATCTCATCTGTAGACCTTGCTAGGACAAATCCAGTGAGGAGTTGACGATGAACGACCGGGTGACCCAGGTGCGGGACGCGTTGCGTAAAGGACTCGGCAGACGGGAGTTCCTCCGCGCCACCGCCGCAGTAAGCGCAGCAGGAGTCGCGGCGACGAATGCTGCCACCACCGCCCACGCGGCGCCGGCCACCGCCCCTGGTGAAATCCTCCAGCCGGGGCGCGGGCCGATTCACGGCCGGCACTACCTGCCGTCGGAGCCGGACGGGGTGCGCTGGGGTTATCTGCCATCGCTCAGCAGCAAGCCGGTCCTGACCATCCGCTCCGGCGAGACGGTCACCGTCGACACGGTCTCGCACGAGGGCATCCTCGAGGACCAGGGCCGCGACCCCGTGAGTTGGTTCGCCAGCCACGGCGTACGGCGTTCGCAGGTACTGGACGACGCTGTGCAGATCGCGAAGGAGTACGACCGCACTGCCCGCTCCTTCGATGTGGACGGCCCGCATGTCGTGACCGGGCCGATCTTCGTCCGGAACGCGAAACCTGGTGACGTGCTCAAGGTGGAGATGCTCTCGATGCTGCCGCGGGTCCCGTACGGCGTGGTCTCGAGCCGCCACGGCAAGGGGGCTCTCCCTCAGCTCACGGGCGGCGTCGCGCCTGCCGGAATCACTGTGGACGAGATCATGCCGCCGGTCGCCACCGACGGCCGGGCCACGGGCGACCCGACGAAGTACGGCAATGTCTCCGTGTTCACCCCGGTCCGAAAGGGTCATGGTGTGATGCCTCGCGGCCGGCGCGGCGAGGTGACCTTCCCGCTCAACCCGTTCATGGGATTGATGGGGGTCGCGTTCGCGGCCTCGTCCGAGCTGACAGCGCCGGCGCTCAACTCCATCCCGCCGACGCTCGGTGGCGGCAACATCGACATCAACCTGCTCGGCGTGAAGTCCACCTTCTACCTGCCGGTGTTCGCGGACGGTGCGCTG
>NZ_DASRXP010000628.1:0-9152 GCF_035687465.1 Kribbella sp. | reverse complement strand
AGGAGCTCCGCAGCGCGTACGCGGCCGAGTGCACGCAGGCCGATATCAGCATCGCCGCGAACGGCAGTCGCAGTGGCACCCGGGCGCTGAACGACCTCGGTACGAAGAACCCGGCCGAGGCCGAGCACCTGATCGCGATGTCCGACGGGGCGGCCGAGGCCGCGCCGAATCTGCAGGGCCGGGCGGTCGCCGTCGTGGTTTTCGCCGTGATCGTGAATCGTGCGACCGACGTGACCGCCCTGACCACCACTCAACTGCGCGACATCTACGCGGGCCGGCTGACGAACTGGAAACAGCTCGGCGGCCGCGATCTGCCGATCCGGATGGTGAGCCGTGTCGGCCCGGACTCGGGGTCCCGCCGGACCTTCCGGGAGAAGGTGCTGGCCGGTGACCAGGAGCTCGGCATCTCCTCGGACGACTGCCGGACCCTCGACGATCCCTCCGCCCGGTACCACCGCTGCGAGGTCGGCACCACCGAGGAACTGCTCTCCCGGGTGAACGACCTCGATGGCGCGATCGGGTACGCCGAGGTCGGTGGTTCCCGCAAGCACCCGGCGATCACGCCGATCGCGATCGACGGCGTGGTGGCCGACGCCTCGAAGGTCGCCGACCACACGTACCGGTTCTGGGAGGTCGAGCACGCCTACACCTACAAGGAGCCGAAGGTGGGCTCACTCCAGGAAGCCTTCCTGGACTACCTCAGCTCGGCCCAGGCCCGCCCGGTCCTCGCCCGCGACGGCCTGGTCCCCTGCTCAGAACTCCCCGGCACCTTCTGCGGCTAGCCTGCCGGTAGCTCGATACCGGGAGGCTCCTCATGTTCGTGATCGCTCATCTCAGTGACCCCCATCTCGACGGAACGGTTGAGGCACGGGACCGCCTCCGCCGCGTCACGACATACCTGCGGGCCTTGTCCCGACCGGTGGACGTCATCCTCGTCACGGGAGACCTCGCCGACCACGGCCTCGAGTCCGAGTACGCCGAGCTCGCCGCGGAACTGACCTTCGACATCCCGGTGCTGATGCTGCCCGGCAACCACGATGTCAGCGCACCCTTGCGCGCCACCCTCACCTCGTACGTCGAGTCGCCGGGCGAGGGTCATCCGGTGCATCAGGTGCGAGACGTCGCTGGGGCGCGGTTCGTGTTGCTCGACACGTCGATCCCGGGTGAGGACCCGGGGCTGCTGAGTGCGGAATCACTCGCCTGGCTGGCCGGCGTCCTGGCTGAGCCTGTGGACGGCCCGTTGTTCGTCGCCTTCCATCACCCGCCGAACAAGCTCCAGCACCCGGTGCTCGACCAGTGGACCCTGCAGGACCCGGGTCCGTTCGCCGACGTTCTGCGCGGCCGGCCGATCACCGCTCTGCTCACCGGCCACGTCCACAACGGCGTCGCCACCACCTTCGCCGGTCACCCCCTGCTCGTTGCTCCCGGCATCAGATCCACCGCCCTGCTCCCCTTCGAGCCGGGCGCCGCCGAAGCCCTCACCGACGTCACCGCCCCACCCGGCCTCGCCCTCCACCTCCACACGCCGGACCAACCCCTCGTCACGATCTACCGCTCGCTGACGTCAACCTCAACATGAGGTCTAGTGCAGCGAACGAGAGGAACTGGTGGTGCACGTGAGCAAGGACCTGGTGATTCGGCCGATCGGGCGGGTGGAGTCAACCCTGACAACCCGGGAGGACGCTCCACGGCAGGGCGATGAAGGGGCTCCGGATGCCTGGCTGGTGTTCACGGAGAATGTGCGGGAAGCACTGAAGGACCTGACGGTCGGCGACGACGTCATCCTGATCACCTGGTTCGACCGCGCCGACCGTGACGTCCTCGCGGTTCATCCGCGCAATGATCTGGCCAGGCCGATGACCGGTGTCTTCAGCACCCGCTCCCCCGACCGCCCCAACCCCCTGGCGCTCCACCGCGTCACAATTCTCGCCATCAACGACCTGCGCCTCCAGGTCAGCAACCTGGAGGCGCTCGACGGCACTCCGCTCGTCGACGTCAAACCTGTCCTCGGCGACGAACGCTGAGGACACGCGTCAGAAGTTGATCATGTGCCCTTCGAGGCCGTGGAAGGCTTCTTGGAGGGCTTCGCTGAGGGTCGGGTGGGCGTGCACGTTGCGCGCCAGTTCCTTGGTGGTGAGGTCCCACTTCTGCGCCAGGGTCAGCTCGGGCAGGAGCTCGGTGACCTCGGGGCCGATCAGGTGCGCGCCGAGCAGTTCGCCGTACTTGGCGTCGCTGATCACCTTGACGAAGCCGGTCGGGTCGCCGAGGCCGTGCGCCTTGCCGTTCGCGGTGAAGGGGAACTTGGCGACCTTGACCTCGAAGCCCTCCAGTCGGGCCTGCTCCTCGGTCCAGCCGAAGCTGGCGATCTGCGGCTGGCAGAAGGTCGCCCGCGGGATCATCACGTAGTCGAGTTCCATCGTCTCGGCCCCGGCGATCGTCTCGGCGGCGATCACACCCTGTGCCTCGGCCGCGTGCGCGAGCATCAGCTTCGCGTTCACGTCACCGATGGCGAAGATGTTCGCCACGTTGGTGCGCAGGAAACCGTCCACGTCGATCGCGCCGCGCTCGGTGAGCTTGACGCCGATCTTGTCCAGGCCGTAGCCGTCGACGCGCGGCTGGAAGCCGATCGCCTGCAGCACCTTGTCGGCCTCCAGCGTCTGCTGGTTGCCGTCCTTGCCGGTGACGGTCACCTTCACCTTGTCGCCGGAGTCGTCGATCGAGTCGACCCTGGTCCCGGTCAGCACGTCGACGCCGAGCTTCTTGTACGCCTTGGCCAGTTCCTTGGACACCTCGACGTCCTCGAGCGGGACCATCCGGTCCAGGAACTCGACGATCGTCACCTTCACGCCGTAGTTCGTCAGCACGTAGGCGAACTCGACACCGATCGCGCCGGCGCCCGCGATGATGATGCTGCCCGGCAGTTCCTCGGTGAGGATCTGCTCCTCGTAGGTGACGACCCGCTCGCTCAGCTGGGTGCCCGGCAGCAGCTTGGTGGTGGCGCCGGTGGCGACGATGCAGTTGTCGAAGGTGACGGTCTCGGAGTTGCCGTCGTTCAGGCTGACGTCGAGGGTGTTCGCGTCGACGAAGGTCCCCCAGCCGTCGACCTCCGTGATCTTGTTCTTCTTCATCAGGAAGTGCACGCCCTTGACCCGGCCGTCGGCCACCGTCCGGCTGCGCCGTACCGCGGTCGGGAAGTCGAAGCTGACCTCGCCGCTGATGCCGAAGGTCTTGGCATCCGCGCGGAAGATGTGCGCCAGCTCGGCGTTCCGCAACAAGGCTTTGGAGGGAATACAGCCCACGTTCAGGCAGACGCCACCCCAGTACTTCTTCTCGATGATGGCGGTCTTGAGCCCGAGCTGGGCGGCGCGGATCGCCGCGACGTACCCACCCGGGCCTGCGCCGAGGACAACAACGTCAAAGTGCGAGGCCATGCGATGAACTTTAGTCGGTCGCCCCGGCGTGACGCGCCACCGGGAGTCACCGCGGGGTTCCGCCTGGCCTTCGCGGCGCCTACGCTGGGGCAGGCACGGGGGCCGTCCTCCCCTGTGCGCGTGAGGCTATGTCGATGGGGGTCAGATGGACCTGGGGAAGAAGCGTGGGATGCGGTTCGCCGCACTCGGCGCGCTGCTGGCGGTCTTCGCGCTGCCCGCGTACGCCGATCCGACCCCCCCGCCCGCCTCCGTCACCGACGTGAACCGGTCCCTCGAACAGCTCCAGGCCGAGGCCGCCGCGATCCAGGCCGACCTCACCAAGACCACGATCGCCTACACGAACGCGCTGAAGCAGGCCCAGACCGCCGAAGCCGCCGCCAAGAAGGCAGAGCAGTACGCGGCCAGTTCCAAGGGCAGATCGGACGCCGAACGCCGCCGGCTCGGGCTGTTGACCGCTCAGGCCTACCAAATGGGCATCCCGACCGTGCTGGGCGCAGAGTCGATGCTGTGGTCGCTCGCCCCCATCGCGGAGAACCTGCAGGAGATCGCCGACCGGCAGACCGCTATCAGGCAACTCGGCAACACCCAGGTCGCGCAGTACCAGACCGCAATGGCCGCCGAGAACGCGGCAGGCACGGCGGCATCTGACGCGGCGACGAAGCGTGCAGCCGCCGACAAGGCCGCCGCCACCACCAAGACCCTCAGCCAGGAAGTCCAGACCAAGGCAGCGAACGCCTCGATGACCATGAACGGTCAACTGGCCGACCTGGCCGGCGCAACCCAGCTGTCGAAGCAACTGCAGACGACCCGCAACCAGCAGGCCGTGTCCCGCTGGCAGACCTACCTCGCCGAACTGACGGCAACAGGCGTGAAGCCACCCGCGGCCAGCACGATCCGCAACCCTGCCAAGCTGCCGGCCGGCCTCAAACCCTTCACGACCGCAGGCCAGTCGGTGACAGGCGCCGCCTCAGTGGTCACCGGCGGACGGACCGTGCGAGTCCTGCCCGCCGAGACCATCCGTGCGGTCAACCAGGCGTTCACCCTGCTCGGCAAGCCGTACGGCGTCGGCGCAACCGGCCCGGACAAGTACGGCTGCCTCGGTGCGGCCCGGACTGCCTGGCAGCCGTACACGACGCTGCCGAACCTCGTTGGCAAGGTCTACCCGAACTACCAGAAGGTGCCAGCGGCCACCGTCCAGCCAGGTGATCTGCTGGTGATGGGCAGCAAGTCGGTCGGCCTCTTCCACATCGGCGTAGCCCTCGACGGCGGCGAGATGATCGCCGCCGACGAGGCCAAGGGATCGGTAGTCGTCACTTCCATCCCGGACAGCCTGTACGCCGCTCTGCGCCCGACGCTCGGCAAGCCGGCCACGGTCCAGGCGGCACCGGTCGCCACCTCCGGGGCCTATGCCTTCCGCTGCGGGAACACAGCCACGTCGTACGACGTCGGCAACGGCGCCTGGACCTGGCCGCTTGCCGAGGGCACCTACGAGATCGGTACTGCGTTCGGCCAGGCCGGCCCGCTGTGGTCCAGCGGCTTCCACACCGGCCAGGACTTCGTAGCGCCGATCGGTACTCCGGTCCGCGCGGTCACCGCCGGCACCGTGAAGGTTGAGCACCCGGCCTGGGCCGGCAACCTGGTCCGGATCGATCACGGCAACGGCCTGGAGACGCTCTACGCGCACCTGAGCTCTGTCACAGTCGCGGACGGCACGAGGGTCTCCGCTGGTCAGCAGATCGGAGCCGTCGGCACCGAAGGCAACTCCACCGGTCCGCACCTGCACTTCGAGGTCCGGCTCGGCGGCGACGCGGTCAACCCGATGCCCTTCCTGGCCACCGGCAGCGCGAGCCTGGGCTGGGGCGGCTACAGCAACGGCATGATCCCGGCCTCCCAGCTCTGCGGCCTCGGCAACGGCCACTCACTGCGCTGCGACGCGGCCGCCGCCTACAAGCAACTGGCGAGCGCCTACCAGAACCGTTTCGGCAAGGCGCTGTGCATCACCGACTCGTACCGCTCCTACTCCTCACAGGTCTCCCTGTACGGCCGCAAGCCATCACTGGCCGCCCTGCCCGGTACTTCGAACCACGGCTGGGGCGTCGCGGTCGACCTCTGTGGCGGCGTCGACCACTTCGGCACCGCGCAGTACCAGTGGATGGTGGCCAACGCGGGCGCCTTCGGCTGGGTCCACCCGTCGTGGGCCAACCAGGGCGGCACCCGCGAGGAGCCGTGGCACTGGGAGTTCGGCCGTCCCGCCAGCGCGTGATCAGGCCGCGAGCCCCCCGTACGACGTACGCTGTCACTGTGGCCGAGAAGACAAGTCCCGACCGCACGGACGACAACATCACGCTGGACGCCCAGGACGATCGCTGGGAGTGGCGGCGCAAGATCCGTGCCAACCCGCGCAAGCTCCTGTTCTACCGGATCGGCGTGGGGATCCTCGGCGGCCTGCTGCTCATCGCGGCGCCACTCACGGGCTGGCTGCCCGGACCTGGCGGTATCCCGCTGTTCATCGCCGGTCTCGCTGTGCTGTCGAGCGAGTTCGAGTGGGCGCAGCGGTTGCTGTACCGGGTCAAGGACTGGGTACACGCCTTCACCACCTGGACCGGCAAGCAACCGGCCTGGCTCAAGGCGCTCGGCACCCTCGCACTCTTCCTCTGCGTAGTAGTCGCGATCTGGCTCTACTTGGCCGTGCTCGGCGTCCCCGGCTGGCTCCCGAACTCCTGGGAGTCCTTCCTGGTCAAGCTCCCCCTGCTCGATTGAGGGTCGTAGTCGCGGATAGCGACCTGGTTGCTGAGCTTCTCGCCCGCCTTGAGCATTGCGTTGAGCAGGAAGGGCGTATTCATCATCCGGTTGCGTGCGGCGATGCCGAACTTCGTCGCGGGCGCTAGGAACTTGCCCGTACGGTTGCCGCCCGACTGGGTCCCGCGCACGGGTTTGCGAAGCTGGCTCTCGTAGCTCCTGAAGGCTGCTGCATGGTCAGTCGAGGTCGCGAGCTCGCCGGCCAGTACGTAGGCGCCGACGATCGCAGTACCGGTGCCCATGCCGCCGACGGTCGCACCGTAGCCCGCGTCACCGAGGAGCACGACCCGGCCGTTCGACCAGAGATCCACGTCGACCCGGCTGATCGAGTCGAAGTACAGATCGGTCGCCCCGGCCAGACCGTCCAGCAGTTGTGGGACGTGCCAGCCGAGGTCGTTGTAGCGGTCGCGGATGAGCTGCTTGTGCTGCTCGGGATCGCGCCGGTCGTAGTCGAGCTTCGGCGACTTGAAGATGACCATGGCTCCCGCCTTGGTCTCATCGCGGTGGTCGACGCCGACACTCGCGAGTCGCCCGGGCACGTTGTACATCAGGCCATCCCGCTCGGCGCCGTAGTGGTTCGGCAAGTCCCAGCCGGCGATGTAGTAGCCGAGGTGCTTCACGTAATCCTGCTCCGGACCAAAGGCGAGCCGCCGTACGACGGAATGCAGGCCGTCGGCGCCGATCACCAGGTCGAACGTCTTCGCCGTACCGCTCTCAAAGGTGACATCCACGCCGCCCGAGTGCTGGTCGAGCGTGGCGATCGAGTCACCGAAGACGTACTCCGCCGTCGAGCTGCTGTGGTCGTACAACACCTGCGAGAGGTCGGATCGCAGCACCTCGAGGTCTCCCCCGGCGAACTCGGGCGGCAGCCGCAGTAGTTGCCTGCCGCCCTCATCCACGAACCGCATCGCGCTGCCACCGGTCTGCCTGTCCCGGAGGTCGTCCAGCACGCCCATCTTCTCGAGCACCCGCTCGTTCGCCGGGCCACGGAAGTCGACCGCGTAACCACCTTCGCGGAGCGCCGGGGCCAGCTCGACCGCGGTCACGTCGTACCCGAAACGTCCCAGCCAGTACGCCGCCGCCGGGCCGGCGACGCTCGCACCGGAGATCAGGATCTTCTGCATGGTGTCTCCTCGGATCAAAACTGTGTCCGGTGGACACATTAGTGTGTATGGTAGACACAGTTCGAGATTGGGCACAACTCCTGGAGGTGACACGTGGCGGATCTGCTCTGGGATCGCAAGCCGCCGCCGAGTCGCGGACCGAAGCCCGCGATGACGCTCGAAGGCATCGCGCTGGCCGGCATCGCGATCGCGGACGCCGAAGGGCTCGACGCGGTGTCGATGCAGCGGGTGGCCGGCGAACTCTCCTTCCCGAAGATGTCGCTCTACCGGTATGTGCCGGGCAAGGCGGAACTCGTCGCGGTGATGACGGATCTCGCTATGGGCACACCGCCGGAGCACCCGGGTCTGGGCTGGCGCGAATCCCTGACCGCGTGGGCCCTCGACCTCTACGCCGGTTTCGAACGGCACCCCTGGCTACTGCTCTCGACTGTGGGGCGGCGCGCCCTCGGGCCGAACGAGCTGACCTGGATGGACCGCGGCGTCCAGGCACTGTCGGGGACGGACCTCAACGGCGGCCAACAGCTCGACTCGGTCCTCGTGATCACCGGCCACGTGCGCACCATCGCCCAACAGACCTTCACCATGCCTGGCGGAACCACCGGCGTCACCGAGGAACACCTCACCTCAGCCCTCACCGAGGTGCTCACGACCCACGCGGATCGCTTCCCGGCGCTGGCCGCGGCCATGCAGTCGGTCGAGGGCAACCAGAACCAGGGCCTGACCTTCGGCCTCGACCGGATCCTCGACGGCCTGACCCTGCTGATCAGCCGGTGATCAGAGTCTGGCTGCGTTGAAACGTTGCCGGTAGCTGGAGGCGCTCAGGCCGTAGTGGGACTTGAAGCGCCGGGCGAAGTAGTTCTGGTCCGGCCATCCCACGGACTCCCCGATCCGGCTGATCGGCAGGTCCGTGTGCAGTAGCCGATCGGCGGCGAGCTCGACCCGGTGCCGTGACAGGTATGCCATCGGTGGCAGCCCCGTGGCCGACTTGAACAGTCGCACCAGATACCCGGGCGCCAGGTGCAGCGCGTCGCCCAAGTCGGTGAGCGTCCACGGCCGGGCGGGATCGGCCTCCATCATCCACATCGCGTCCAGGACGGCGGAATGCGTCCGGCCGCGGAGATCGTCGCGCTCGCCCACCGTCCGTGCGACGCAACTCAGGTACAGCGACAACCGGCCGATGATGTCGCCGCGATGCCGGCTGAGCGGCTGGTCACGCAACTGCCGGAGACCGTCGAGATGCTCGACCCCTTCGGTGAAGGCGGCCGGATCGAGGTGCGTGGTGAGCATGCCGCGCCGCTGCGCGGAGAACGGCCCGGTCCACAAGAGGTAACCGAGCAAGGGATCCTCGCGCGTCCACGCCAGCTCATGCCGGACCAGATCGGCCGAGAAACAGCAGTTGTAGATCTCGAGCGCGCGGCACTCCTCGTACTCGTGCCAGACCCCCGGCCGGAGCAGGATCAGGTCGCCGACCGCGAGTTGCCGCCGACCCGCGAGGCTGTGATGAACGCCTTCTCCCCCGACCACCAGCGCCAGTTCGAAGAAACTGTGCGTGTGCAGGGGATGCGTGCCCTCATGCACGTGCGGACCCGCGTGCACCACCGTCCCGTCGACGAAGTGCAGCACCGTGCCGGACGTTCTGACAGGCTCGTCGGCCATGCCTCACGATACGGGCCGAGGTGCGTTTTGTGCTACCACGAGTGCACTCCGGGCTAGCCCCGACCGGCCGTCGGCGACCACAGTGGCATGAATCGTTTCACTCGCCGGTTGGAGACTTATGCCGAACCTCGCCGCCCCCACC
>NZ_DASRXP010000627.1:0-13557 GCF_035687465.1 Kribbella sp. | reverse complement strand
TGCTAGTCGCGGTGAGGTGAGTCAAGGGCGCTTCGCGGCCCTTCGGGCTCGAACAAGTTCGACCCTTGACACACCTCACCACGACCAGGGAAGGACGCAGCTACGCCCGGAGCCGCTGAGAAGTACGGCCACAATTCAGGGGAATTCCGTGAGGGGTGTCGCCCGGGTGGTTCCGGGCGGTCTGCGCGTTCCGACTGGTGGACCCGCCGGTGAACGCGGCGGCCGATAGCGGGTTGCTCGACCGATGCCGTCCTACAGACCGGCATCGGTCCAAGGACCCGGCAGCCGACCGGGCGGGCCTACCGCCGATAGCGGGTTGTTCGACCGATAGCGCCCAGTAGACCGGTATCGGTCCCACAAACCGGCAGCCGACCGAACCACGCCACGATCTCCAGCACGGCCCACCACCCGGACCTACAGAACCCACCGAAACCACCCGGGAAACCGTTTGCTGGACAGGGTCCTGCGAGTTCTGTAGGTCTGGATGGGGCCACCTCGGAACCGGCGCCACCCGGGCCGACCGAATCAGCGGAGGGCCGAACATCCCGCACGAACCACCCGGGCGAACGGAGTCCCCTGGATGCAGCTCGCACCTTCTCGCCGGGACCACCCGGGCGGACGGGATCCCCTGGATGCAGCTCACACGTCAGCGCGGATCCGCGTAGCTGCGTCCTTCCCTGGCCGAGGTGATGGGTGTCAAGGGTCGAACTTGTTCGATCGCCGAAGGCGACGCCAAAGGCGCCCTTGACACCCAGCACCTCGGCTAGCACCATCACGCAGCGGAGACCGCGCAACCACATTCCCAATGCACCGGCGCAACCAGATCGCTCATGCACCGGCGCAACCACACTGCCAATGCACCAGGCGCAACCACAGCCCCAATGCGGCGCGCGCAACCACGTCGACAGCGGAGCGGCGGGGGGACGGAGTACGGGGAGAGCCTCCGCACCCCGGGGGACACTCGGGGTGCGGAGGCTGGTTTCAGCTGATGTGGAAGCTGTCGCCGTAGACCTTCCAGTCGAGGGGGGTGTCCAGGTTGAGGTTGCCGTTGCGGAGGAAGACTCGCTGGGCGGTGTCGACGCGGCTGGTGTCGCTGTGGGCTTCTTCCTGCTTCATCGCCCAGACCCGGGCGTCGAGGAAGGCGTTCAGCCAGGTGGTCTGGTTGCCGCCCTGGGACGGCGGCTTGGCGTTGGTGAGGGCGCGCTTGCGGATGTTGCGGAAGCTGGTGGAGTCGTTGCCGTCACCGTGCATGACGATGGCGTCGTAGTAGATGAACTGGCCGAGGGTGCCGACGCCGTCGGACTTGCCCTGGGCAACGGACGGGTTGAAGTAGACCCGGTCGCGCTCGTCGTTCTGGGCGGTCTTGAAGGCGCTGTCGTTGGCGGCGGTCTTCCAGTCCGTGGTGTAGTTGGGGTCGAGACCCGCGTGCGAGTCGGTGCCGTCGACCTCGCGGAGGGCGGGCAGGTACTTGGCGAGCACGTTGCCCGGCTTCCGGTCGGCGTACAACTCGACCAGGTCGAGCATGTCGCCGGTGCCGGAGCAGAACCCGATGATGCCGGCGGTGTAGCCGCGGCCGTCGTCGATGTCCTCGATGTACTTGTACTGCGCCTTCCAGTCCAGCGAGGAGTTCTCCGCGCTGGACACGATCTTCATCGCGATCTCTTTCTTCGCCGGGTCGTCAAGCCCGGTAGCGGCAACTGCGTGCGTGCTGTCCTGGTACGGCTCGTGCGGCTGGTACGCCGAGGCGACGGTGGTCGCGGGGACGGCCGCGATCGCCAGTGCGAGCAGGGTCCCGGTCAGTTTCGTGCCGGCTTTCCTGGGGCGGTTGAGCACGATCTCTCCTTCGAGGGGCGTCGAGGGATATCTATTAGGAAGCTTTCCTATCAGATAGAACGCGTGCTTGACCAGGGATCGGACGTACCAGTGGTGGGGTACAGCCGAGAACTCAGGCGAAGACGGTCAGGGCACCGGGGGCGATGCCGATGTCGACCGGGAGGGCGCCGAGGATCTCACCGTCCGCGTAAGCGGTGACACCGGCGGACTCGAGGCGGACCGAACTGCCGCGCAGGGTCAGGAGCGCCGGGTGCCCGACGTGCGTGCCCTTGGAGAGCTTCGGGAACATCTGCAGCAGGGTCAGCCGCGAGACGGGCTTGATGATGGTGACGTCCAGCAGACCGTCGTCGATCTCGGCTCCCGCACAGATCTGCAGGCCTCCCCCGTACATCGGTCCGGTGCCGACCGCGACCAGCATCGCCTCGGTCTCGATCAGCTCGCCGTCGACGGTCACGACGTACTTGAGCGGCTTGAACGTCCGCAGTTCCGCGAGGGTGGCCAGCGTGTAGCGGGAGTTGCCCTTCGGCCACGTCATCGCGTTGGCCCGCTTGTTCACCAGCGAGTCGAACCCTCCGGCGACCACCGTGGTGATGAACTCGTCCTTCGCCGTAGCCAGGTCGACCAGCCGGGTGGCGCCGGCCACGATCAGGTCGGCCGCCCTGACCGGATCCTTCAGAGGTACGCCGAGGCCGCGGGCGAAGTCGTTCCCGGTGCCGGCCGGGATCACTCCGAACGGCATCCCGGAATTCGCCAGCACCTGGGCACCGAGGTGGAGCGTGCCGTCACCGCCGACCAGAGCGACCGCGTCCGCACCGGAAGCGATCACCTCGGCGGAGATCCGGCCGACGTCCTCGGCGCAGGTGGTCGTGTACACGTCGACTGTCAACCCACCCGACTCCAGCCGGGTCCGGACGATCGGAGCGACGCGGGCGCCGAGGCCTCGTCCGCTGGTGGGGTTCACCACCAGCGCGATCCTGCGGCTCATCAGTCGGCCAGCAGTTCTTCGGTCTTGCGGGCCTTGCGTTTGTCGTTGATCCGGGCGATCACTTCGGCGGCGAAGAACAGCAGACACATCGGGATCGCCAGCAGGCACATCGTGAACGGGTCACCGGACGGCGTCGCGACCGCGGCGAACACGAAGATCACCAGGATGATGTACGGCCGGAACTTCGACAGCGCGGAGGCCGGCACCACGCCGACCATGTTCAGCAGCACCACCACGAGCGGGATCAGGAACGCGATCCCGAACACGAGCATCGTGCGGATCACGAAGTCCAGATACAGCGGCAGGGTGATCAGGTTCTGGATACCGATCGGGGTGAAGCCGATCAGGATCTCCAGGCCCTTCGGCAGGGTCCAGTAGGCGACCCACATCCCACCGATGAACAGCGGGGTGGCGATGGAGGAGAACAGCATCGCCCACTTGCGCTCGCTGCGGTGCAGACCGGGAGCGATGAACGCCCACAGCTGGTACAGCCAGACCGGCGCCGACAGCACCAGCCCGAACAACGCCGAGATCTTGATCCGGAATGTCAGCGGGTCACCGACGCCCTGGAACGTGAGCTGCGGCGTGAGTCCGTTCTCCTTCGCCAGCGGCGTGATCGCCGCCTCGAACGGATCCCTCAGGAAGTTCAGCAGGGGCTCGTAGAAGAACCAGCCGATCACCGTACAGACGACGATCGCGAGCACACACTTGAGCAGCCGGTTGCGCAGCTCGGTGATGTGTTCGCGCAGGGTCATCCGACCCTCGTCGTCCTCCGGGCGTCGCTCCTTGCGTCGTCCGATCCTCACCAGTGTCACAGGTGGTACGCGCGACTCAGTTGGCCGTGTGCGTCGGCGGCAAGCCGTCGCCCGGCGCCTGGCCGTTCACCTGGTTCGGCTGCTGCGCAGGCTGCTGGACGGGCTGCTGAACCGGCGGCTGGGCCTGAGCCTGAGCGCCCTCGGTGAGCTCGGCGTCCTTCTTCTTGCCCGGGCCGACCTCTTCCTCCCAGATCTTCTTCGAGCGTCCGAGCTGCTTCACCAGGCTCGGCAGTTTCGCCGAGCCGAACAGCAGCACGACGATCGCGAGGATGACGAGCCACTCTGCGCCCTGAGGCATACCGATGAGCGGGGCCATGAGGATCTCCCTTTCACAAACTGATAGTGGCTCAACGTGAACTGGGCCGAATACTACGCCGGGGAGCGCGGTCGGGACTGCGCTTCCTGGAGCTTGGACGAGGCGGCGGCCAACTCACGCGTCAGCGCCTTGGTCTGGCCCCACAGCTTCCTCGCGAGCAGGGCGAGGACCAGAAGCCACACCGCCACCACGCCGAGGAAGAGCAGGAACCAATACATACCCAGGAGCCTATCCGGTTCCCGGGCATGACCAACTCGTGGCAGTCCTCCTGGGGACCAACGGTGTCGGAACGTGATGGTAAGAACAAGTGTCCTGCGTGATTCGACGACTTCGGGGGGAAAGATGGCACGGATCGAGATCGGGGTCGCCGAGCGGCGGCGCCGGATCGGGCGGCGGCACCGGCTGGCGAGGGCCTGGCAGGCGGCGGATCCGGTCCAGGCGGCGGAGTCATTGGTGGTGCTGCACGCGACCGACCCCGCGACTGTGCATCTCTCGATCGCCGCCCGGGTGCCAGGGAGTGAGGTCGTGGGCACGGAGCGTGCTCTGTACGACGATCGGACGCTGATCCGGATGCTCGGGATGCGCCGCACGGTGTTCGTAGTACCAACTCCCTTCGCGCCGGTGGTCCAGGCGGCTTGCACGGACGACATAGCGATCAAGCAGCGCAAGCTACTGGTCAAGCACCTCGCCGACGCGGGCATCGCGGAGGATCTCGACGCGTGTGGGACCTGGTTGCGCGCGGTGGAGGAGTCGACCGCGACCGCGTTGACGTTGCGCGGATCCGCGACCGCGCAGGAGTTGTCGGCGGACGAGCCACGCCTGCGCAGCCGGCTCTCGATGGCGACGGACAAGTCGTACGCCACTCAGCCGTACGTCACGAGCCGGGTTCTCTTCCAGCTCGCGGCGGAGGGGCGGATCGTCCGGGGGCGTCCGCTGGGCACGTGGCTCAGCGGTCAGCACCAGTGGTCGCCCGCCGAGAAGTGGTTGCCTGACGGGATGGGGAGCAAGCCGGCCACCGAGGAGGCGCGGACGCTGCTGGCGCGGGCGTGGCTGGCGTCGTTCGGACCGGGGACGGAGGCGGATCTGCGCTGGTGGACGGGATGGAATCTCGGCCAGACCAGGAAGGCGCTCGCCGCGGTGGAGGCGGTCGAGGTGGATCTCGACGGGGTGATCGGCTACGTCCTGCCGGGTGACGACGCGCCGGAGCCGGAGGTCGAGCCGTGGGTCGCGTTCCTGCCGGCGCTGGATCCGACGCCGATGGGGTGGAAGGACCGGGAGTGGTATCTCGGCGAGCACAAGGCGAAGCTCTTCGACACCACCGGGAACATCGGGCCCAGTGTCTGGGCGGACGGACGGATCGTCGGCGGGTGGGGGCAGCCGGAGTCCGGCGAGGTCCGCTACCAGTTGCTGGACGACGTCGGCTCGGAGACGGCCGCCGCGATCGACGCCGAGGCAGACCGCTGGACGACCTGGCTAGCCGGCGTCCGCGTCACTCCCCGTTTCCGTGCACCTTTGGAGAAGAGCCTCAGCCAGGGCTGAGGGCCTCTACAGCAGGTCGTCGTAGGCCGTGAGGGCTTCCCGGGCTGTGGCCGCGATCTCGGTGCTGAGATCTGTGGGGTCCAGCACCGTGGCTGAACCGCCGAGGCGGAGGACCAGGCGTTGGAGCCAGGCGGTGTCTGCCACGCGGAGTTTGACGATGAGGGATCCCTTGGTGCCCTCGACCACCGACTCTGTCGGGTAGTACTCGGCTACCCAGCGGGCCGGCGGCGCCAGCTGGACCGTGGCCAGCAGATCGCGCTCCGACGGCTGGAACATGCCGTTCGACAGGTCACGCGGGGTCGCCTCGGGCGGTGGTTCGCTGGGGAGATCCAGGAGCTTGACGCCGGCGATCCGGTCCAGCCGGAACAACCTGACGTCCTCCGCCAGTCGGCACCAGGCTTCGAGGTAGGTGCGGCCCTCCGACACGACCAGGCGCATCGGATCCACGTCCCGCTCGGTGGTCTCGTCGCGCGACGGCACGTCGTACGTGAGATGCAGGCGTCGTTTGCCGGCCAGCGCCCGATTCACCGTCGCGGCGATCTCGGGGTCCGCCGGCTCCACGTGCACATGCGCTGCCGCCCCCTCCTGCGCGGCGGCGGCCTCCCCCGCGGCCGTCTCGAGCTTCGCGATCGCCCGGTCGATGGCGTCGCGATCCTGGCCGGCCGTGACCTCGCGCAGGGTCCGGAGGGCCGTCAGCAACGCCAGCGCCTCGTCGGCGGCCAGCCGCAGCGGGCGAGCCAGGTAGTCCGCGTTGTTCAGGTGGATGACACCGTCGCCCTCCGCCGCGTCGATGTCGATCTCGATCAGGTCGCCCATCTGCGCGCCCGGCAGCCCGCAGAACCACAGCACCTTCAGGTCCGCGATGATCTGCTTCGGCCGGACGCCGAACTCCGCGGCGACGTCGTCGACCCGGGCCCCGTCGTTCTCCCGCAGGTACGGCACGAGCGCGAGCAGCCGCTGGACCTGGTCCCGCGCGTTGCTCATCCGCGACCTCGCTTCGCCACAGCCACGCCTGCCACGGTCCGTAGCCGCCGCAGTACGCCGTCAAGCACGTCCCCGGGCCCTTCGACCACGGCATCCGGCCCGTACGACGCGATCTCCTCCGCCAGTACCTCGGAATCGGCGTACGGCACCTGCAACAGGTCCCAGCCGTCCTCGTACGGTTCGATCGCGTTCGCACGGCGGCGCAGGCTGACACACGAGCCGCTCCGGGCCCGGACCTTCGCCTCGGAGGTCGGCCGCTTCGGCGCGAGCTGCGACACCAGCGAGCGCATGTCGGTCCCCTCGGGAACGGTGAAGGAGCCAGCGGCGCCGACCGTCTTCACGTTCCCGCTGATCCGGGACAACCGGAACATCCGGGTCGCCTCGCGGTCGCGATCCCGCCCCACGACGTACCAGCGGCCGTGCCAGGACACGATCCCCCACGGCTCGAGGGTCCGCTTGGCCGCCTCGGTGGCACCGCTGCGGCGGTGGTCGAACCGCACTGCGGTCCGGCTGACCACCGCGGACCAGAGCGGGTCGAAGGCGGGCTCGGACGCGCCGACATGCGGCTCGATCGCGCTCAGCGCCGACTGATCGGTCTGGATCCCCGCGGCCTTCAGCTTCAGGACGGCCGAGGTGGTCGCCTCGGCCAGGCTGGCGTGCTGCCAGACCCGGGCGGCGACCCCCAGTACGGCGGCCTCGTCCGGCTCCAGGTGCACCTCGGGCAACTCGAAGACGTCACGGCGGATCCGGTAGCCGACATCGTCGGAGAAGAACTTGTCGATGGTGCCCATCTCGATCGGGATGCCGAGGTCGCGCAACTCGTCCTTGTCGCGCTCGAACATCTTCTCGAAGGCGTCGTCGGTCTGCCCGGCGTAGCCCTCGACCACCTCGCGGATCCGCTCCTTGGTCACGTACGTGCGCGCGACCAGCAGGCAGATCACCAGGTTGAGCAACCGCTCACTCTTCCGCGCCGACACCCGTCCACCTTACGGGCTCGACGGCCCCAATCCTGCCTTTCCGCGCCGATAGTTTCGAACATCCCTTCGACCGGGGGACGCCGATAACGGTCGGTAGCGTCCCCGCGGAGATTTCCCGGTCTGTCCGGGCGGGGCGCTAGGGTCGCGATGTGATTCGGTGGCGTGAAGGGTTCGTGTCCGAGCTGGGCCGGAGCTGGGCCGGGGCGCAGGAGCTGGCGGTGATCGTCGGGACCCAGGCGCTGCGAGCGCTGGCCTACCCGGAGGTGGTCGGATCGCCGGCGGTGGGCGACCGGGTGCTGCTCAACGTCGGCGCGCTGGACCGAGGGCTCGGGACCGGCGGCTATGCGCTGGTGGTGGCGATCCCGGATCGGTTACCCAAGGATCCGCCGGAGAATGGGCACCTCGTGAAGGCCCGGTACACCCCGCTGCAGGCGATGGTGCTGGGCGCGGACGAGCAGGGCTCGCCGGACCACGACGTACTGCGGGACGCCGACGACCTCCTCGGTACGCCGGTCGTGGTGGCGGATCTGCATTCCGCGCTACCCGCAGTACTGGCTGGGGTGTTCGAAGCTCGGCCGAATACGCGAGTCGTCTATGTGATGACGGATGGCGGGGCGTTGCCGCTGGCGTTCTCCCGCACGGTGGCCGCGCTGAGGGACGCCGGGTGGCTGGGCGGGACCGTGACCGTCGGACAGGCGTACGGCGGGGACCGGGAGGCTGTGACGGTCCACACCGGCCTGTTGACCGCAGTACACGTGCTGGCGGCTGAGATCGTCGTTGTCACACAAGGACCCGGCAACCTCGGTACGGGGACACGCTGGGGCTTCTCCGGGGTTCAGTCGGGCGAAGCCGTCAATGCCATCGCCACCCTCGGCGGGCGGGCTGTCGCCTCACTGCGGATCTCCGAGGCCGATCCGCGTCCACGGCATCGGGGTATCTCGCACCACAGCCTCACCTCCTACGGCAGGGTGGCGCTGCAGTCGGCGGACGTCGTCGTACCGGATCTGGACGGCGATTTCGGCGACCTCGTACGGGACGCGGCCGAGCCGTTGAAGGCCCGGCACCGGGTTGTCCGGGTCGGCGTGGACGGCCTGTACGACGCGATGCAGGCCGCTCCGGTCAAGGTGTCCACAATGGGCCGGGACCTCGACGGGGACCGCGCGTACTTCGAGGCCGCGGCCGCGGCGGGCCGGCATGCGGCCGGGCTGGTGGATGTACCACCACCAGGATCGGGGTCCCAGTACTCCTGATCATCCGGCCCGCGCGGCCGACAGTTGAGGTATGGCAACCACCGAACGCAACCTCACGATCCATGACGTGGTCGTGCCTGAAACACCGGTACCGGTCCGGGCAGCCACAGCCGCGTGGTTCCTGGCGATCGGCGCGGGCGTCGCGGAGTCCGTCCTCGGTGTGATCGACGCGCTGTCCTCCGACTCGACCCCGGTCGCCGGGGTAGTCGCACAGGTCGCACTACGGACCATCGTGTACGGCGGTCTGTTCGTGGTGATCGACAGATACTTCCGGCGCGGCCGCGGCTGGTCCCGCCCGCTCCTGGCGGTACTGCTCGGCGTCATCGGGATGGCGACACTGATCGCCAGTCCGATCGGCTGGCTCGCCAACGATCGTGATTTCCACGCGCTCGACGTGGATGCCGGGTTCGTCATCTTCGCGGTACTGCGGACGATCCACGTGCTGGCCGTGATCGCGGGCGTCGTACTGATGTATCGCCCCGAAGCGAACCGCTGGTTCCGGGCTGCCGCCGGTTCAGCCTGGAAATGACAGCGGGCGGTGGCCGGGGTGGACCTGCCACCCGCAACCACCGCCCACTGAGGAAACCTTGTTACTGAGCTGCCTTCGGCGACGGGTAGCTGGCCAGGGCGTCGATGATCGCGAACGCGCCGGGCACCGTCTTGCCTGCCTGGTCCTTCGAAGCCGGCAGCTCCACCATCACCCTGCTGCCGAGCGGAATACCCGCCAGCGCGTCCAGGGCACCGGCCTCGCCGTTCGGGCCGGGCCCGACCTGAAGCTCGGCGGGGGCGCCGGCGACAGCAGGAGCTGTCGCAGTGGCGGCCTGGCCGTCCCAGGTGCTGGCCTGCTTCTTGCCTGCGTAGTCGAAGACGGCGTAGCGCGCGACCAGGTTCGTGCTCTTCTTGATCGGCTCACCCTTGCCGGTGGCGATCACGACGGGCTTGCCCGGCTTGGCCGGCGCCTTGGTCCCGGCCGGAACCGTCACCTTGGGCTCGGCGTTCAGCTCACCGGTGATCTTGAACTTGGTGGCGGGCGCGGCGACCGGGTCGGCGTCCAGCTTGGTGTCGTTGGCGGCCGCTCCGACCAGGTCGACGACGAAGATCAGCGTGTCGTCCTTGGTGATGCCGGCGTCGGTGTTGCCGGTCTCCTTGTAGCCCTTGTCCGCCGGGATCGAGAGCATCACCCGGCTGCCGATCTTCTTGCCGACCAGTCCCTCGTCCCAGCCGGCGATGACGCCACCGACCCCGATCGGGAACGACGACGGCGCCTGCCGGTCGTAGGAGTTGTCGAACACCTTGCCGTCGCGCCAGATCTGGCCGAGGTAGTTCGCGGTGAGCAGCTCACCCTTCTTCACCTCGGGGCCGTCGCCCTCCTTCAGCACCTCGGTGACGAGCGCCTTGTCCGGCTCCCCGTCCCGGTGGGTGACGGTCGGCTTCTGGCCGAAGTCCGCTGTCACCTTGATCCCGCCGGCGCCGAAGTCGCTCCCGGCGTTGTTATCCGAGCCGCAGGCGGCCAGGGAAGACCCCAGCGCCAGAACCGCGACCACACTCAACAGCTTGCGCACGAACGAGCACCTCGAAAATCTCACGGCGCGACCCTGTGTCGGCAGGCCCGCCTGGATGTACGGCCAGATGAACGCGCCCACCCTAGCCTGCGCGGCCAAGGGCGACCTCAGTCGCCTCAGTCACCATCCGGTCACATCACGCAGCGTCGCGATCTCACTGCCAGGCACCTCACAGCGACCTCACAGCAGGCAGAAAGCCAACGACCAGTTGGTCACATGCTGGCGATCAGTTTTTCGACTCGCTCGTCGTGGGACTTGAAGGGGTCCTTGCAGAGAACCGTGCGCTGGGCCTGGTCGTTCAGCTTCAGGTGCACCCAGTCGACGGTGAAGTCGCGCCGCCGCTCCTGCGCCCGCTTGATGAACTCGCCCCGCAGCCGGGCCCGCGTGGTCTGCGGCGGCACCGACTTCGCCTCGAACACCCGCAGGTCGTCGACCACCCGCGTCACCGCGCCCCGGCGCTCGAGCAGGTAGTACAGCCCGCGCGGCCGGTGGATGTCGTGGTACGCAAGGTCGAGCTGAGCCACCCGGGGGCTGGCCAGACCGAGGTTGTTCTGCTGGCGGTAGCGCTCGATCAGCCGGTACTTGATCACCCAGTCGATCTCCCGCTCGATCCCCGACAGGTCGCCGGACTCGATCGCTTTCAGGCACCGCTCCCACAGGTTCAGCGCCCGCTCGACAGCCGGAGTACCGAGCTCCCGGCGGTCGACGAAGTCGCGCGCCTTGTTCAGGTACTCGCCCTGGATGTCCAGCGCGCTGGCCTCGCGTCCGTTCGCCAGCCGGACCTCGCGGCGCCCGGTCATGTCGTGGCTGATCTCGCGGATCGCGCGGATCGGGTTGTCCAGGGTCAGGTCGCGCATCACGATGCCGGCCTCGATCATCCGCAGGACGAGATCCGTACTGGCGACCTTCAGCAGCATGGTGGTCTCGGACATGTTGGAGTCGCCGACGATCACGTGCAGCCGGCGGAACCGCTCGGCGTCCGCGTGTGGCTCGTCCCGGGTGTTGATGATCGGGCGGGACCGCGTCGTCGCGCTGGAGACGCCTTCCCAGATGTGCTCGGCGCGCTGGCTGACGGAGTACACGGCGCCGCGCGGCGTCTGCAGCACCTTGCCGGCGCCGCAGATCAGCTGCCGGGTGACCAGGAACGGGATCAGCACGTCGGCCAGCTTGGCGAAGTCGCCGTGCCGGCTGACCAGGTAGTTCTCGTGGCAGCCGTAGCTGTTGCCGGCCGAGTCCGTGTTGTTCTTGAACAGGTAGACGTCGCCGAAGATGCCCTCGTCGTGCAGCCGCTTCTGCGCGTCCACCAGCAGACCCTCGAGGATCCGCTCGCCCGCCTTGTCGTGCGCGATCAGGTCGGTGACCGAGTCGCACTCTCCGGTCGCGTACTCCGGGTGGGAGCCCACGTCGAGGTAGAGCCGGGCCCCGTTGCGGAGGAAGACGTTGCTGCTCCGCCCCCAGGACACGACACGCCTAAACAAGTACCGCGCCACCTCATCGGGGGTCAGTCGGCGCTGACCGCGAAAAGTGCAGGTGACTCCGTACTCGTTCTCCAAGCCGAAGATTCGCCGGTTCACATCCCCCACCCTACGGCGCCCTCCCGACAACCGGACCTTGTCTCAGGCGCGCCGCCCCCGTGCGTTACCCCTTTGATGTCAACCGTCACCCACTGCTGGAGTAGGTCAGAGGTCGACGAGGTCGAGGAGTTGGCCTAGTTCTTTGGGGTCGAGTTCGCGGAGTTCGCCGGTGTGGAGGTTGCCGCGGCGGACCGGGCCGATCGCCGTCCGGGTGAGGCGCTTGACCGGGTGCCCGACGGCGTCGAACATGCGGCGGACGATCCGGTTGCGGCCCTCGTGCAGCGTCATCTGGACCAGGGTGCGGCCCTTGATGCTGGTCATCACCTTGACGGTGTCGGCCTGCGCGGAGCCGTCCTCGAGCTGGACGCCTTCGAGGAGCCGGTGCAGGACGACCGGCTTGACGTTGCCGTCGACCTCGGCGACATACGTCTTGGAGACCTCGTACGACGGGTGGGCGAGGCGGTGCGCGAACTCACCGTGGTTCGTGAGCAGCAGCAGACCCTCGGTGTCGGTGTCGAGCCGTCCGATGTGGAAAAGCCGCTCGGGGCGGTCTTGCACGTAGTCGGCGATGCACGGACGGCCCTGGGGGTCGGACATCGTGGTGACGACGCCGCGAGGCTTGTTCAGGACGAGGTAGACGTGGGCGGTGATCGGGGGGATGCGTTCGCCGTCGACCCTGATCACCGAGACGGCTGGATCGACCCGGGTCCCGAACTCGGTGACGACCTGCCCGTCCACCTCGACCCGGCGCTGCTCGATCAGAATCTCCGCGTTCCGCCTGCTGGCGACCCCGGCCTGCGCCAACGCCTTCTGCAACCGGATACCGCCGGCGTCGTCAAACTCACTCATCACTCACACGGTACTGCGAGCCCCCCTCCGCCGCCGCATCCTCCTCACCCCCAGAACCGCTATCGCCAACCGCTGCAGCCCTGTCGTCGGCCGTCGGGTCCGCGGACCCGCCCGCGCCGGATGCCGGAGTTACGTCGCCGAGGGGCGTCTCGTCGGTCACCGGGACCGACTCGTCGAGCTCTCCGCCTGCGGCCTCGAGATCCTCGGCGGGCGGGAGCTGCTCATCGTCCGACTCGTCGTCCTGGTCGAACTCGTCCGCGTCGGTCTCAGCGGCGTCTTCGCCCAGCTCGATGGCGTCGCCGCTGCCTGCGTCGTCACCAGGTACGTCGCCGGCCAGGTCATCGCCTGCGTCGGGGTCGGGCTCGGACTCGCCTTCGGCGTCGCCACCCTCGACGTCCTCGTCCTCGTCCTCGTCGGACTCGTCATCCTCGTCGGTCTCGGCGGGGTCGTCTGCCTCGGGGATCTCGGCAGGGTCGCTCTCCTCCTGCTCAAGCTCCGTCTCACCGCCGGCTTCGAGTTCCTCAGCCGGCTCCAGCTCACCTTCGGTGCTCTCGGTGTCGAGATCACCGGACTCGCTGTCGTCCGCGGCTTCGTCCACATCCGCTGTTGCGGCGCCGACGTCGGACGTCACGGCCTCGTCGGCGTGCGCTGTTGCGTCGGGGTCCGGGGTTGCCTCGGCTTCGGGGTGGGGGTTGTTGTGGGTGGCAAGTTCTTCTTCCATGTCGTCCATCTCCGGGAGGTAGGGGGCGAGTTCTGGCAGGTCCTCCAGACTCTGCATACCCATTCGCTCCAGGAAGTAAGACGTGGTGCGATACAGCGTCGCCTGCGACTCCGTGTCCGCGCCTGCCTCCTCGACCAGACCTCGGCTGATCA
>NZ_DASRXP010000626.1:0-20761 GCF_035687465.1 Kribbella sp. | reverse complement strand
CGGTGCACCGTCATCACACTGACCCCGAACGCCTCGACCAGGTCGTTCGCGGAGACCGAGCCGTGCTTCACGACGTACGCCGCGATCTCGGCCTGTCGCCGCGCCGGCCGGCTCAGTTCAGCACCGTCCACTTCGGTCATGCGGGGATCTCCGATCGGACTGCGGGGATGTTGTACGCCTCGAGACCCACTGTGCCGTCCTGGCACCGCAAACGCACCAACGCCGCGGGCCCGAGTACGGGCAGCAGTCTGCGGTAGTTCCGCAACTCCAGCCCGAGCACCCGGCAGACCAGCAGCCGGATCAGGGTGTTGTGCGCGACGACCAGCACCTTCTGCCCCTCGTGGTCGCGGCAGATCTGCTGGAACACCTCGTGGACCCGGTTGGCCGCCGCCACCGGATCCTCCCCGCCCGGGAGGTGCCAACCGACCGGATCGAGCTGGAACGCCTTCGCCACGGCCGGCGGCAACTCGCTGAGCATGCGGCCCTCCGCTTCACCGAAGTCGAGCTCACGCAGCCGGCCGTCGACCAAGGGCGGGAGCCCGAGCGCCTCCGCGGTAGGTGCAGCCGTCTGGCGCGCCCTGAGCATCGGCGACGACCAGAGCGCGTCCGGCGCGAACTCCGTCGCCCAGTCCCTGAGCCGCTCCGCCTGCTGCTGACCGACCCCGTCGATCGGCAGGTCCGAGGACCCGGTGTATCTGTTGCCGTGATGCCACTCGGTCCGCCCATGCCGCGCCAGTACGACGGTCGTCCTCATCCGCGAATCCCCCGATACCCCCGTCGATCCAGTTCCGCCACGAACCCGCCGTACAGGTCCTGCAGTCGCGGCTGCGGGCGCGGCTCGATGACCCGGTCGATCCGAACCAGCCGGGCGGCGGTTTCCGTCAGCGACGTACCGGCCGACGCCGCAAGAACTGCCATCCCGTACGCCGGATCGGCTGCCGCGGGCAGTTCCACCGGTACGCCGAGAACGTCGGCGCGAAGCTGGTTCCAGTAGCCGCTGCGGACTGCTCCGCCCGTCAGCGAGACGGATCGGATCGCCTCGGCGCCGAGCGACTCAAGATGCGTGAAGGCGAGTTTCTCGATGAAGGCCACGCCCTGCAGGACTCCGGCGTACCGGTGCAGGTCATCAGGGATATCGCCGAGCTCGAAGCCTTCAGCGTGGGGAGCGACGAAGGGAAATCGTTCGCCGGGTTTGGTCAGCGGATAGATCGCGGCGTCGATCGGACCGAGCGCGCGGGCGGCGTGGTCGAGGGCGTCGAGGTCGGCGCCGGGGAACATCATGGTGAGCGCGCCCGCGCCGGTGTTCGACGCACCGCCGGGGAGCCAGCCGCCATCGGGATGGCGATGGCTGTAGACGGCACCGGTCGGATCCTCGAGCAGGTCCTTGCTCACGCCCTTGAGGACGAGGGTGGTGCCGAGGACGGAGTTCCAGGCGCCGGGGCTCAAGGCGCCGGCAGCGATCTGTGCGGCGCACCCGTCGGTCATGCCCGCGTAGATCGGAGTACCGGCAGGGACCCCGGTGACCTGGGCTTTTGCCGTCGAGACCCGACCGAGCTCGGTGCCAGGGAGAACCACCTCGGGAAAGATTTCGGGACGCAGGCCAAGTCGCTCGAAGTCCTCGGTGGGCCACCGGTCGGCGATCAGGTCGTAGCCGGTCTTGAGAGCGTGGCTGGTGTCGGTGGCGACGGGATGCCCGGCCAGGTCCGCGGCGACCACGTCCGCACTGTGCGCGATGCGCCGACCCTGGGGATCCAGCCAGAGGATCTTCGGGAGCGCCCAGGTGGGCTGCATCTTCGAGGACCAGCGGTCGGGATCCGTCGCCACGATCCGTGGCAAGAGTGCGGCTGCCCTGGCGTCGTCGTACATGAGGGCCTGAGTGGTGGGGCGGCCGGCTTCGTCGGTGAGCAGGACGGTCCCGGAGGTGGAGCAGATCGCCAGGCCCTCGACCTCGGGAGTGGAGACCTCGGCCAGGGTCGCGTCGACGGCGGCGAGCCAGTCCCGCGGGTCCTGCTCGTGGGTATCGCTGGAGCGGTTGCTGCTCAGAGACCGCGTCGCGCGGGCGAGCACGGTGCCCGTGGAGTCGATCAGGACTGATCGGACACTCTGGGTGCCGAGGTCCACGCCGATCCAGGCCACGTCCACGCCCCTTCCCCACGGCCAGATGTTAGGTACGTTGATAACGTAACATCAGATCGCGATAAGAAGGCAGTGCGGGTGGAGCGTCAGAAGTGCGTCAGCTGAGCATCAACAGCAGCGAGCGGTCGGCGGTCGCAACCTCGAGCCGACCTGCGTCGACCGCTCCGTAGGCGCCGATCGGGCCGCTGGCCCGACGGCCGTGGCGGTTCAGCCAGAAGCCCCAGCCCGCGGGGGCGTCCGGCCACTCGGGATCTGGCTCCCAGCCGAGCGGCGGCCGCCAGGCGGCGGTCGGCGGCTCGGGCCAGCTGGGCGGTGAGTTGAAACGGTGCACGGGCGGCCCTTCCGGATCCCCCCAGGAGACCCGATGATCGACAACTGTCTGACAGATCAACGAACTGCACGTCCAAGCGTCACGCCTAAATCTTGGTAAAGATTATTGCCTCGGCAGCGTGTTGGCTAGCGATCTCACGGACAAGACGTTGCCGATAGCCCGCGTCTATCAGTCCGCGAGATCTGCCAGGCGGTCCTTCACCCGGTGGTGGTCGGTGAGGGATTCGGCGAGGACGTATCCCAGGTCTCGGTAGGCCTCGAAATCCCACTCGTCGTAGAACTGGTCGCCGGTGGACCGGCGCGGGAAGTCGCTGTGTGAGGCGGCGTACTGCTCGATGTCCCAGCCGAGGTGACCGGCCAGGAGCGCCTTGAGGAAGAAGATCTCCGTCTTGTACGGCTTCTCCTCGCCCTCGGTCAGCGGATGGGTCGCGATCCCGTAGGCCCAGGCGCGATCCGCCCGGGCCTTGCCGCCGCGGATCATCGGCGCCGGATCGAGGTCGACCCGGATCCCGTGGTCCATCCGAGCGGTGGCGATCGCCTCGCCGAGGGCGTTGAACCGGTCCTCCGGATCGTTCGACGCGTCGACCACGATCACCTGGGCCGGCTTCCGCCGGAGCGCCTCGACCAGGCCGAGGTTGTCGTAATGGCCTCCGTCGGTGACGTAGATCCGCCGGTCGTACATGGAAGGACTGCCTACCGCCTCGCGCAGCAGCCGGTAGGGCCCGGGCTTGTCGATCACGCTGCCGACGTACCGGCGTACCCGGGCACTGAAGCCGGTGACCTCCGGGAAGGACGGGGTGCCATCGGCGTGGTTGTTCCAGTACGGATTTGGCAGCCAGACGCCGAGGCGCGCGTTCAGCAGTGCGAGCAACAACCGCACCGGGCGGGTCCGGCTGTTCGCCCGGCCGGTGAGCGGACTGACAGCGGCACCGCTGATCGCCATCGCGGCCGGAACCGTCACCTCGCGCTTCAGGAAGTCGGCCTCGCGCTCGTAGTCGGCGGTCTGGCGACGGCCGCCCGCGGGCAGCGAGCGGTCCCCGACGATACCGATCTGGTCGGGGTCGAAGATGTACGGCACACAGTCGCGCTGGCTCGGGACGAAGTCCGCGTCCGCAACGTTCGCGACCCCCGCGATGACCAACTGCGGTCCGCCTTCGGCCGGCTTGGCCCATTCGGAGTACCGCAGGCGCAGGCTGTAGTCGAGGCTGACCGCGGCGCCGTTGTCCTGCCGGGTGACCAGGAACGCCCGGGACAGCCGCTCGCGGTAGAAGGAGTGCAGGGAGGTCCGGTTCGCGTCCGTGAGCACCTTGATCGCGATCGCGATCACCGCGAGGATCAGCGCGACCGACCAGTCCTCCTGGTAGGAGCGGTCGGTGGCATAGCCGCCGGTCCAGCGGAGCAGCACGATGATCGCCGCGATCACGATGATGCCGCTGCCGACCCAGGGAGCCAGTTTGTTGCGGGCGAAGGCCAGCAGCCGGGCCCGCAGTCCGGACTCCGACGGATCCTTGCTCTCCACCGCCAGACCGTTCCACACCGTGCGGCCGAGCCCGATCAGCACGACGACCAGCGCGCTGAACGACGCCAGCCCCTGCTTGGTCGGATCCACCAGCGCCAGCAAGGCCGACGGCAGACTCGGCTGGTCAGGATTGTCCCCGGGCAGTTTCCCCAACAAATAAAGCCCTCCCGGTACGCCGAGCAAGAGCACCGCGACCGGCACACCGTAGAGCAGTGTGACTCTGGCGACGCTGTTGAGTACGCGGCGTACCGGATCCGGCATTCGCGCCCAGCGGTCCCACACCTTCTCCAGGACGAACATCGCCGCACTGACCAGCAGCAGGAACAGGGCGAGCCCGATGAACCACCACGAACCGCCCGGCCGCCAGTCGACCCGGATCTCCTCGTTGCCGGCGAGGATCACCTTCTGATCGGCCAGGAACCAGCCGAGCACCCAGGCGATCGCCCGCAGGACGATCCCGATCAGCAGCAGGTTGACGACCAGACCGAACAAGACCGACAACGCGGCCCGGAACATCGCGCTGCCACCCTGCAGCAGATAGCGGGTCTGTCGGCGGAGCCGGGACAACTCAGGCGAGCCGGGCGAGAACGGATCGGCACTGGTCCGGCGGAGAACATGGAACGCGGCTGCCAGGTAGCCACCGCCGCTGACCCCGATGACGGTGGACGCCTTGTCGTACAGGCCTTTCTCGCGGAGCAGTTGCAGTGCGCCGAGGCAGAACGAGGCCGACCGGATGCCGCCACCCGAGCAGCAGATCACCAACCGGCCGGCGTCGGGACCGGGATCCGGCACCCACTTGAAGTCCACCGAGGTGTCGGACTCCTTGCCGTACAGCTTCCGTTGCCCGTAGCGGCTGGTCGCGAACAAGCAGACGGCGAGCACCAAGGCGCCGGCGATCCAGACGATCCGCATCAGCCAGGTGAACCACCCCGTCGACAGCCCCGCGCAGACCCCCTCGGTGGCCGCGAAGTCGTTCCAGAGCCGGACGTCCTCGATGACGTCGAGCACGGCTGCGGCACCGATGAGCAGCGCGCCGGTCCGCGCAAGTCGTTGCCAGCGGGGGATTCTGAGGAACCGCACGTACTTGTACGCCCGATACGCGGAGTACACGTAGGCCGCTATGAAGGCGCCGTCGACCAGCAGCGACAGCCGGCCGGGAATCGAGCAGTCGAAGGCGGATCCGGCGTTGTCGCGGACGGCGTCCACCATCGGCAGTTGGACGACGAACAGCACGATCGCGAGTGACAACGTGCGGGTGAACGTGCGCCGCCGACCGATCTCCTCGATGGTCGCGACACCTCTGGTTCCCGAGGATTCCCCAAGCATCGGACCATGATGGACCGGCCCGCCGGGATCAGCCAGGGGCCGCGCCCACCGGAGCTGCCCGATTGGACACGGGCTCAGGCGTTGCCCTTGACATCGGTGGTCAGCAGGCGGACCTTGAAGACATTCGATCGGCGTCGTGGGGGGACCATGGATACTGATCAAGGCCTTGTGGTGCTGCGCCGGTTCAGCGACCGGTTGCATGGCGCCGCCATTCCCACGCTCCATTGCGAAACCAAGCGCGCGGCGTCCGGTTTCGGCTCCGACGTGGTCGAGCACCTGACAGCGGACGGTCTGCTCGGCAGGATCCTCTGGAGCACCTCCTGTACGCCGGCCGACGTCTCGCCCGCCGTCTTCCAGAAGCTGCGCGACAGCGGGTTGTTCCTGGCCAAACTGGATCTTTCCGGCGTTCCGGGGGATGCGAGCCGGCTCCGGCAGGTGGTTCTCGCGGTCCAGGTCCTGCGGCGGCTCGGGATCCTGGTGGAGTACGAGCTGGACCTGTTCGGCGGATCGCCCCGGTTCGCGGCGGTGCGGGAGAACATCGCCGTACTGCGTGAGGTCGTGGCAGACGGGCGGATCCCGGCGGTCTTCACCATCGGGTCCATCGAAGGCGCCTGCTCACCGTGGCTGGACGGCTACCGCCGGCGGCTCGGTGGAGCGGTCGAGCCCTGGCTCGGAGTTGACGGATTGTCCAATCAGTTGGCTGAAGCCTGGGCCGAGGTCGTCGTCGGCGAACGGCTGCTGCCGGGTCTGCGTGGAGTGGCGGCTCACCGGATCGCCCTGCAGCGGTTGACAATGCGGAGCAATACAGAGTTGCTGAACCTGGTGACGAACAGTGCCCGGGAGTTCGAGTCCGACGGCGACACCAGGCTGCTGGACGACGAACTGGTTGGCCCGCGGACCGAGCTGCTCGCCGCCACAATGGTTGTCCTGCGCAACGGCTTCCAGGAGAGTCAGGCAGCAGCCGGCGTACCGCTGACGCGCTGGGGATAGGTGCCGGCAGCAATTGACCGGTCCAGCGCCGCCAACTCGACGCAAGCAGCGGTGAGCGCCTCGGACTGCGTGCGGCAGCCGTCCACGTACCAGTAGGGGTCGTCCGGCTGGCGATCGTTGGCGTCGTCGATGTCGGCGTACCAGCAGTCCACGCCCTGGCAGCGGTAGTGCACCACCCGAACCTTGAGCTTCATGCCGGCTTCGACGTAGCCGAAACCCACCACGGTTCCCCAACGCCCACCTTTCGATCTGGGTGTAAACGGTTTACAGAGCAGTTCCAACGTTGTAGAAGTGCTGTCATGAGGCTCGCCCGCTCCATCCTCACCTGCGTCGTTGCCGCCCTCCTGCTCACTGGGACCGCCACGGCGGCGACACCACCCGAACCGGTCGCCACGGAGGCCGTGATGGCTCAGAGTTTCCGGAATCCCGTGAACGGCGGTGCCGACCCGTCGCTGTTCTTCCACAACGGCCGGTACTACGTCGCGACCACGACCGGGGATCACATCGGCATCTGGTCCTCGCCGAGCCTGGCCAATCTCCTGGTCGCGCCGGAGCACGTGGTCTGGCGGGACAGCGACCCGAGCCGGAACACGCAGATGTGGGCGCCCGCGTTCCGCCATGTCGGCAACCGCTGGTACATCTACTACACCGCCTCCGACGGCGTGGACGCGAACCACCGGATGTACGTGCTCGAGTCCGCCGGCGACGACCCGCTCGGCCCGTACACCTTCAAGGCCAAGATCGCCGACTTCGGCGAATACGCGATCGACGGCGAGCCGATCACCCACAACGGCCAGCAGTACTTCGTCTGGACCGGTGCCGGCCGCGGCCAGGGTGGTCCCGCGCAGCTGTACATCGTCCGGATGAGCAACGCGTGGACCGCGACCGGCGCACGGGTCGCGATCACGGCGAGCGGCGGCTGCACCGAAGTACGGGAAGGTCCTACGCCGCTCTACCGCAACGGCCGGACGTTCCTCACCTACTCCACCTGCGACACCGGCAAGCCCGACTACCAGCTGTGGATGAAGAGCATCGCGAACGGCGCCGACCCGATGGTCGCGGCGAACTGGGTGCAGCACGCCGGCCCGATCTTCTCCCGCAACGACAGCACCGGCGTCTGGGGACCAGGCCACCACTCGTTCTTCCAGTCCCCCGACGGCACCGAGGACTGGATCGCCTACCACGGCAAGAACACCAGCACCTACACGTATGCGTTCCGCACCACCCGGGTCCAGAAGATCAGCTGGAACCCCGACGGCACCCCGAACCTCGGCAGCCCGCTGGCCGCCGGCGCCACCCAGACCCTGCCCTCCGGAGACGCCGGCGCGACCACCTCGGTGATCAACGACACCGACGTCGGCACCGGGACGAACCAGGTCCAGTACGCCGGAACGTGGAACTCGGGATCCGGCTGCGGGAACCAGTGCTTCTGGGGCAACGATCACTGGACCGGCATCGCGAACGCGTCGGCCACGATCCGGTTCACCGGCACCAAGGTGGCTCTGCTGAGTGTGGTGGACAAGGGCAACGGCATCGCCGCGATCTCGATCGACGGCGGTCCCGAGCAGCGGGTCGACTACTACAGCTCGATCCGGGTCGGCGAGCAATTGACCTACATCAGCCCGACGCTGGCCGCCGGACCGCACACGCTGAAGGTCCGGGTCACCGGCGAGAAGAACCCTGCCTCCACCAGCACCCAGGTCAGCCTCGACCGCATCGAGGTCTACTGAAGCATCACCCCTTCAAGCCGCTGGAGAAACCGCGGATGACGTAGCGCTGGAGCACCAGGAAGACCAGCAGGATCGGCAGCGCGGCCAGGACGAGGCCGGCCGCGACCAGGCCGTAGTCCGAGGTGTATTCGTTGACGAAGGCAAACACCCGCACCGGCACCGTCTCCCGGCCCGAACCGCCGAGGTAGAGCAGCGGGGTGAAGAAGTCGTTCCAGATGTGGACCGCGTTGAGGATCAGCACCGTGCCGGTGATCGGCCGCAGCAGCGGGAAGATCACGTACCCGAAGGCCTGAAGGTGCGAAGCACCGTCGATCAGCGCCGCGTTGGTGTAGTCGGCCGGCAACGAGCGGATGAACCCGGTGTAGAGGAAGACGGTGAAGGGCAGCTGGATCCCGGTGTAGAAGAGGATCATGCCCTGGTACGTGCCGAGCAGGCCGAGATCGTTGACCAGCTGGTAGAGCGGGATCATGCCCAGCTGGAACGGCAGGATGATGCCGACCAGGAACAAGATGTAGAGGCTGTAGCTCAACCGGGAAGCACGCCTGGCCAGGAAGTACGCCGCCAGCGAACCGAGCACGATCAGCAGCAGCACACTGCTGACAGTGATCAGGGTGCTGTTCAGCAGGGCGGATCCCAGCGACGCCGACTCCCACGCAGTACCGAAGCTCGCCGTCGATGGCGGGTCTGGCATCGACAGCGGCGAGTTGGCGATCTGCTCCGGATCCTTGAACGCCAGCGTGACGAGTGCGTAGACCGGGAAGAGAAAGGCGACCGCGACGGCCACCATGATGATCTCCAGCGCGAAGGTGCGCGGGCGGTAGCCGGTTCTCATGCTGCCGTCTCCCTCGAACGCAGATATCCGATCTGGATGAAGGACACTGCGGCGACGAAGATCGCGAGTACCAGCGCGACCGCCGTACTGTAGCCGAACTTGCCGTAGACGAAGGCCTGTTTGTAGAGCACGGTCGACAGGGTGTCCGTGGCATATCCCGGCCCGCCGTTGGTCATCGCGATGATCTGCGTGAACAGGGTCAGTCCGCCCACCGTGGACAACATCACGTTGATCGTCACGGCCGGCGCCAGCAACGGCCAGGTGATGTGGCGGAACCGGGCGACCGTGCTCGCGCCGTCGACCATCGCCGACTCGTGCAACTCCTGCGGCACCCCTTCCAGCCCGGCCAGGAAGATCACCATCGAGTAGCCCGCGCACTGCCAGATCACCGTGAAGGCGACCGACCAGATCGCCAGTGACGGATCACCCAGCCAGTCCTGGCGCAACGCCCCGAGACCCACTGCGTTCAGTACTGCGTTGAGGCCCGCGTCCGGTGCCGGGTTGTAGACGTACTTCCACAGGAACGACACCATCACCGGACTGACCACGACCGGGGCGAAGAAGATCACCCGCAACACCATCCGGCTCTTGATGGTGGTGTGGACGCCGAGGGCGAGCAGCAGGCCGAGGCCGTTCTGCACCACGACGATGGCGATCGTCAGCAGCAGGGTGTTGCGCAGCGCGCCGAGCGCCTGGTCGTCGTGCACCAACTGCCGGAAGTTCTCCAGTCCGACGAACGAGCGCTGCTCGCCGACCCCGGCCCAGTCGGTGAAGGCCGACCCCGCGCCGACGATGCTCGGGTACAGCATCACCAGCGCGTAGACGACCAACGCCGGCGCCGCGAACCACCACGGCGGCGCGATCCCACTCCCCCGGCGTTTGACCGGTCGCACAGAGTCCCGGCGTACGGACTTGAGCGGTGGAGTGGTCAGCGCGGTCACGTGGCCTTCCGGTAGGCCTCGTCCATCTTCTTCAGGGCGCCGTCGACGGTGGTCCGGCCGCCGAGCAGTTCCTGGACCACCGCGAAATGGGTCGGCTGCACCTCGGCGTTGGGCCAGCGCTGGTCCATGAACGGAACCGCCTTGTCCGCCGACAGGAAGGGCAGGAACGGCTTCAGGACCGGATCCACCTTCGGCTCGCCATCGGAGTACAGGGGGACGCAGGCGACGGCCTCGGCCCAGGAGTTGATCGTGTCCGGCTGCCCGCAGTACTCGATGAACTTGCGGGCCTGGTCGGCCTTCTTGGTCTTCGCGTTGATCGCGATCCCGACCACGATGCCGCCGGGGATCCAGTTCTCGGCCACCGTGTCCGTCGCCGGGAGCGGGAACATGCCGAGGTCGTCCGGCGACGGCGCGGCATCGCGGTATGCCTGCAGCACCGCTGAGACCTGCACTGCCATGGCGGCTTTCCCGGTGCCGACCATCGACGTCGCCTGCTCGTACGTCGTCCCGTTCGGGTTGTCGTTGAAGAAGCCGCGCTTCTGCAGTTCCAGGTACTTCGTCATCGCGTCGGCCCAGCCGGATCCCGCGAAGGTGGCGGAACCGGCTGCCATCTTGTCGTCGAAGTCGGGCTGCTTGGCGTAGACCGTGCCGGGGACCAGCGCGTAGTTGATCAGCTGGGTCACCCAGGGCGTCTGGGCGCCGAGCGCGAGCGGCACGATGCCCTTCTTCTTCAGGGCCTCGCAGACCGCCAGCAACTCGCTCCAGGTGGTCGGCACCTCGACACCGGCGGAGGCGAACGCCTTCTTGTTGTAAATCGCGCCGAGCACGCTGGTACCGGGCGAGAAGATGTAGGTCTTGCTGTCCTGCTGGTAGGCACCCTTGAAACCGCTCGGGATCTTCTTGGTCCACGCCTGGTCGCTCAGATCGGCCAGCAGGTTGGCCTTGCTCAGCTGGACCATCGACATCGCACTGCCGTTGCCGGGATAGACAGCGTGCATGTCCGGCGCGTTCCCCGCCGCGAGCTGGGCCCGCAGGGACGTCTGCAGCTGGTCCGCCGGCGAGAACGACAGGTTGAAGTCGAAGTCGGAATTCTGCTTCTTGAAGTCGTCCAGCGCCTTGCGCAGTCCGGCCTCCTGGCTGCCGGCGCCGACAACCTTCAGCCCGCCACCGGACGACGACGAACCGCTGCCGCCACAAGCGGCCAGCGTGGCCACCCCGGCCGCGCCACCCATCAACTGCAGGACGCGCCTCCGGCTGATGGACCGATCGATCACTGGTGCCACGGTTCCTCCTGAGCTCTGGGGCGAGAACAAAGGCCCCGGAAATATCGCGGATCGCTGTGAACTAAACGAGAACGAGTGTTATCTTGCTCACCCGGCAACCTACGGACGGCGCGAACGCAGTGTCAAGAGCTCCGCGACCCTGAATTGAAAGGATTCAGCAAGCGAACGGTCGGGGTGGCCTGAGAAGATGGCGGCGTGCCCGAGACCACCCGCCACCTGCTGCTCGACCAGCAACCCGCCTGGAAGCGGATCCTCGATCACCCCTTCGTGATCCGGACCTCGGCCGGTTCGCTACCCAGTGCCACCTTCGACCGGTGGCTCGCCGAGGACCACTTCTTCGTCCTCTCGTTCCGCGCCTTCCTCGAGGCCTTGACCCGGATCGCGCCGGACCAGCAGGCGCGCGAAGTACTGGCCGGTGGGCTGGCGGCACTCGGGCCTGAACTGGAGCTGTTCGAGTCGGCCGCGGCGGAGCGTGGACTCGACCTCACAGCTGAGCCATCACTGCTGAACGTGGGCTATTCCTCCTACCTGCTCGCCTCCGTCCAGGAGGGCTGGCCGGTCGGCATCACCGTGCTCTACGGCGTCGAGAAGGCGTACTACGACGCCTGGGCCTCCGTGCGGGACAGCACCGACCCGGACACGCAGTACGCCGGATTCATCGCGAACTGGTCGTCGCCGGAGTTCTCGGCGTACGTCGATCAACTGGCGGCGCTGGTGGATCGTGAGGAGTTGACGGCTCCGATGAGCCTGGCGTTCGACCGGGTGGTCCGGTTCGAACTTGCCTTCTGGGACTTGGTGCAGGGGTGAGGGCTCCCGTCCTGGCCGGCGGTGTCGCACTGCTCGCGGCGCTCGGCGCGGCAGCGGGATTCGTGGGCGGTGAGAGGCTCGACCAGCCGGAGGTGCCCGGGGCGTTCGGGCTCGCGGCACCGGTACCGGTGGCTTCACCGAGCGCGGCCGAGGTGCTGCCGATCAAGACGCCGAAACCATCCAACCTGAAGGCGTTCGGCACCGAAGGCCTGGACTTCGGCAGGCGCAGCTTCACTGTGCAGCAAGGCAAGGACAAGCCGGTCGCGGTGTCGATCCGGGTGCCCGATGGCTGGACGCTGACCCGCTCGACCAAGACCCCGGGCGAGGTGAAGTTCCTTGATCCGCTGAAGGAACGCGGGGTGCGGGTCGAGTCCGGTTTCCCGCCGGACCTCAGCACCAACGAGTTCCGGGAGAAGCTGACCCTGGAGCTGGAGAGCAGCGTGCCGCATGAGGACGATCTGCGACTGCTGGCCCAGACCGACACCGTGCTGGAGGACGACGACGGCCAGAGCCGGGCGGTCTCGACGCTGATCTACACCTACATCCCGAACGAGGTCCGCCGCTATGTGATCGTCCGCTGGATCGCCACCGGTGACGACGAACAGGCGACCGTCGAGATGAGCATCACCGGGCTGCCCCAGGACGCCGAGGGCCTCACCGCGGTGCTCGACGAGGCCACCCGGTCGGTCGAGGCGAAGGCGAAGTCCTAACCTTTACCGGTCGGCAGCCAACCTTTCGGGGGCACAGACCGTCATAAGGCTATCGGGGGCGGACCAGGAGAGGGGATGGTCGTGGCCGGCAGGTGGGTGGGCAGTGTCCTGCTCTGCTCCAGCATGGTCGGAATCACCGCGATCGGTGGTGCCGGCGGCTACGGATTCGGGCTCTGGAACTCATCGGCCCGGACCGCGGCGGCGCACGGCGTGGCCGTCCCTCTCTCACTGGTCAGCACCCCCACCACCCCACCGGCTTCGCCGCCGACGAAGCCGGTCAAGATCGCCCAGCCGAACGACGCCGAGGCGCTGGCGGTGAGCGACCTCGAGTACAAGCTCCGCCACTTCGACGTCGAGGCGGTGGTGCGGTCCAGCATCACGGTCGAGGTGCCCAGGAACTGGAATGACACCCTGCAGGACCCGCCGAAGGAGATGCGCTACACCGATCCGACGACGCTGCGGTGGATCCGGATCGCGGCCGGGTTCAGCATTCGCCGGCTGCCGGCCGACTCGATGGCGGAGCGCATCGAGGCGCTCAAGAACAACCCGGCGGACCAGGATCTGAAGGTGGTCTCGCAGAAGGTCTCCGACGACGGCCGGACGGCGACCCTGACGTACACCTACATCCCCAAGGAGTACCTCCGGCGCGTCGTGGTCCGCTGGGTCGCCCTGGAGGGCAGCCCCAACGCGGCAGTCGAGATCAGCTCGACCGGGCTCCCCCAGGACAGCCCGGCGATCATGGACGTCCTCGACCACGCCACCCAAACCGTCACCCGCACCGACGCAGGCCTCTGACCTCTGCGGGTCAGCGGGGCCAGATGGTGCGGAAGACGGCTGAGCGCACCTGGTAGAAGCGGCGGCGGCTGGAGTGGATCAGGGCTGGCGACGGCCTGAGCCGCTCGACGACGATTCTCACGGTTTTCCCTCACCGGAATAGGTGACCGAGTCGGCCACTTCGCTGGCACGCGCCGAGTCGGAACCGGGAACCACGACCTGGATCAGCAGGCGGTCGGACGTCCCGACGTCCTCGACTCGCTGGAAGAGCGTAGTGCCATTGCTACAGCCGGTGAACGCCCGGTCCACGCTGGCCAGCCCGGCCGCGTCGGTGATCGGATCGGTGGAATGCACCTCGCCGGTGCAGCCGTATTCGCCGCCCCCGGACGGCAGCGTCTTCGTGACCTCACCGTTGCGCACCATCAGCCCGACGAACACGCCCGGAGTGCCCGCCTCGGGGGCGTCCCAGTTGCCGTCCTTGCTGACCCTGATCGCAGGACGGTCGGTCGTCTCGCCCGGCGGCCGCCAGTTGGACTTCGCGACGTCCTCGGCCCAGGCGCGCGGCACCTTCACGGTGAAGTTTCCCTGGCTCACGCTGACGAGTAGCCGCGGCTCGAGGTACCGCTGAGCGCCGTACCCGGCCCCGCCGCCGATCAGCAACGCTAGGAGCGCTGCGACCAGCCACCGGCGACGCCGCCGCCTGCGCCAGGCAGCGGCCGCCTCAGCGGCACCCGCCACCCACCCTGAATCCTCGCTGCCCGCCTCCTTGGCAGGCGGGTCTTGGGCGAGCAGCGCCACCGCGGCGGCCGGTTTCGCTTCGTCGTCAGCCTGCTTGGTCTCGGGGTCGGCCGGCTCCGGTGGGGTCTTGACCACAGTCGGAGCATTGGACTCGCTCAGGGCGGTCTTCTCGCCGCTCGGCTCGACAGTGGCTTCGACGGCGGCCTCGCCGTTCTTCTCGACGACGGGCGCGGCGATCGCGGCGGGGAGGAAGTTGTGGGTGGTCTCGTCCAGGGCGCCGATCAGCTCGCGGGTGAAGGAGACCACGTCCGGCCAACGCTTCTCCCGGTCCGGGTCCAGCGCGCGGACGATCGCCGCATCGACCTTCCCCGGGACGTCGAACCCGAGCGAGCTCGGCGGCGCGGGCGCCTTCACGCGGCCGGCTGCTCCCAGCCCGTCGACCTGATGCGGGGACCGACCCGTCAGGGCCGCGTAGGCGACCGCGCCGAGCGAGTACTGGTCCGCGCGCTGGTCCAGCCGCTCGCCCATCGCCTGCTCCGGCGCCACGTACGACGGAGTACCGCCTGGCATCGTGATCCGCGACACCTCGTCCAGGGACTTCCCCAGTCCCAGGTCGGACAGCACCGCCCGCTCGCCCTCGTCGGTACTCCGGAACAACACGTTCGCCGGCTTCACGTCCCGGTGCAGCAACCCGCGTCGGTGCAGCGCCTGGAGGCCGCGTCCGACCTGGACGATCACCCCGACCGCGCTCTCGAGCGCCAGTGGCTCCTTCTTCAGGCGATCCGCGAGCGTGCCGCGGTCGGCGTACGTGAGAACGAGGAAGGGACGCCCGTCCTCGAGTTCGCCGACATCGTGGACCTGGACGACGTGCTCGGACTCGACCCGGCGCAGGAACCGCCCCTCCTCGAGGAACCGGCGGCGTACGGAGTCGTCGTGGGCCCAGTTGTCGGCCAGTACCTTGACCGCGACCTCGGCATCCAGTTGCTCATCGTAAGCAAGCCATACCGTAGCGAAACCGCCTGAGCCCAGGCGGCGGCGCACGACATACCGGCCTAGTCTGGATGGGACCCCCATACAAGGCATTATGGAGTACTCGGAGTCCTACGCCCGGGGACCGATGACAGCGAAGGCGCAGATGAGCGAGAGCAACAGCCCGACCGACGACCTCGGCGTACTGGCCGAGCGTGCCGCCGCGGGTGACAAGCACGCGATGGACGACCTGCTGCGGCTGGTCCATCCCCGCGTACTCCGGATCTGCCGCAGCGTGCTGCCGTACTCCGCCGACGCGGAGGACGCGGCCCAGGAGGCACTGCTCAACATCGCCACCAAGATCCACACGTACTCCGGTCGCAGCAGCTTCTCCACCTGGGTCCACTCGGTCGCGGCGAACTCGGCCCGCTCGACGTACCGCAAGCTGAAGCGGACAGCCCAGACGGCGCACAACCCGGACACGATGGACAGGCCGGACCCGCGGACCACCAGCGTCATCGCCGGCACCCGCCTGGACCTGCTCGAGGCGCTGGAGACGCTCGAACGCGACCGCCCCCAGATGGTCACCCCGCTGGTACTGCGCGACGTGTACGGGCTGTCGTACGAGGAGATCGCCGCCGAGGTGGGAGCCCCGCTCGGCACCATCAAGTCCCGCATCCACGACGCCCGCGAGGTGGTCCGCCCCCTGCTCCGCCCGAAGGACTGACCCCCTCGGAGGGCTCCCGCCACGCCGTTCGGTGTGCTCAGATGGGCTCATGAAGAAGCTCATCAACGACCCTGCCGATGTTGTGAGTGAAGCGCTCCGCGGGCTGGAGGCGGCGCACCCGGACCACATCCGGGTCGACCACGAGAACCGGATCGTCTATCGCAAGTCCGCGCCCAGGGCCGGGAAGGTCGGGCTGATCTCCGGCGGCGGGTCCGGGCACGAGCCGATGCACGGCGGGTTCGTCGGGCTCGGGATGCTGGACGCCGCCTGTGCGGGTGAGGTGTTCACCTCGCCGGTGCCGGACCAGATGATGGCCGCCACCAAGGAGGTGGACGCGGGCGCCGGCGTGCTGCACATCGTGAAGAACTACACCGGCGACGTGATGAACTTCGAGATGGCCGCCGAACTGGCCGCGGCCGACGCGGGCGTCGAGGTGCTCTCGGTCGTCACCAACGACGATGTGGCGGTCCAGGACAGCCTGTACACGGCCGGTCGGCGGGGTGTCGGCGTCACCGTGCTGCTGGAGAAGATCGTCGGCGCCGCCGCCGAGGAGGGACGTCCGCTGCAGGAGGTCGCCGAGCTCGCCAAGCGGGTCAACGGCAACGGCCGCAGCATGGGGATGGCGCTGACGTCGTGCACGGTCCCGGCCGCGGGCAAACCGACGTTCGAACTGGCCGAGAACGAGATGGAACTCGGCATCGGCATCCACGGCGAACCCGGCCGGCGAAGGTTGCCCTTGGCACCGGCCAAGGAGATCGCCGCACTGCTCGTCGACCCGGTGCTCAGCGATCTGCCGTACCAGCAGGGCGACTCGGTGATCGCCTTCGTGAACGGCATGGGCGGTACGCCGCTGATCGAGCTCTACGTGATGTACAACGAGGTCCGGCAACTGCTCGACCGGGCCGGGATCACGGTCGCCCGATCGCTGGTCGGGAACTACATCACCTCGCTGGAGATGGCCGGCTGCTCGGTCACGCTGCTGAAGGTGGACGACGAACTGGTACGTCTCTGGGACGCTCCGGTGAACACCCCCGGCCTACGCTGGGATGCGTGAGCATGGCGGACGTCAAGGCATTCGGCGACTGGTTGCGGGACCTGGCGAAGACGCTGCACGAGAACGCGGCGTACCTGACAGAGCTCGACTCGGCGATCGGCGACGCGGACCACGGCAGCAATATGGATCGTGGTTTCGCGGCGGTTGTCGCAGTACTGGACGAGTCTTCGTTCGAGACGGTCGACGAGTTGCTGAAGAAAACCGGGATGACGCTGGTCAGCAAGGTCGGCGGGGCCAGTGGGCCGCTCTACGGCACCTTCTTCCTGCGCTTCGGAACCGCTCTGGCAGGGGTGGAGATCACGCCTGTTGCGGTCGGTGAGGCATTGCGAGCCGGCGTCGGCGGCATCCTCGCCCGCGGCAAGGCTGAGTTGGGCGACAAGACCATGTACGACGCTTGGGCGCCGGCGCTCGATGCGTACGACGAGGCTGTAGCAGGTGGTTCCGACCTTGCCGGGGCACTCGGTGCCGCCGCCGAGGCCGCCGCCAAGGGCCGGGACGCGACGACGCCACTGGTCGCCCGCAAGGGCCGGGCGAGCTACCTCGGCGAACGAAGCGCAGGCCACCAGGACCCAGGCGCCACCAGCACAACCCTCTTACTGGAGTCCGCCGCCCGAACACTGGCATGAGCAGCCGATCCGGAATGGTGCCGCCTGCATGCGGGATCAGGGCGGTGCCGGCGTGAGCAAGATCGGGACGGTGTGGACATGATCGGGATCGTGGTGGTGTCGCATAGCCGGGCATTGGCGACGGCGGCGGTCGGGCTGGCGTCGGAGATGGTTGCCGAGGGCGACAGACCGGTGATCGCGGTGGCAGCCGGACTGGACGAGACGACCTTCGGTACTGACGCAGCGGCGGTCGCTGAGGCGATAGCGACGGCCGACAGCCCGGATGGTGTTCTCGTACTGCTCGACCTCGGCAGCGCGGTGATGAGCGCGGAGATGGCGCTGGAGTTCGTCGATCCGGAAGTCGCGGAGCGGGTGGTGCTCTCGAGCGCACCACTCGTCGAGGGTCTGGTCGCGGCAGTGGTCACTGCCTCCACGGGTGCGCGCCTGGATGCGGTCGTCGCGGAGGCTGGGCGCGGCCTGGTCGCCAAACAGGACCACCTGGGCGACACCGCGCCGCCTACCGAAGAGCCCACTGCTGCTGCCGAGGACGAACTCGAGATTGAAGTTGCTGTCAGCAACGAGCACGGTCTCCACGCACGCCCGGCGGCGAAACTGGTCGCACTGGTACATCGCTATGACGCTGTTGTCAGGCTGAAGGATCTGGATACGGGACGCGGGCCGGTCGAGGCGGGCAGCCTCAGCATGGTCGCCACTCTGAATGCTCAACAGGGCCATCGCCTCCAAGTCACCGCATCCGGCCCACAAGCCGCAGAAGCGCTGGAGGCCGTACGCCAACTGGCCGCCCGTGCCTTCGACGACCAGCCCGCCGTCGGCGGTGAGGCGGAGGCAGTCGCGCTGGGTGGTGGGACGAGTGGGTCGGGGTTGGATGTGGCGGTTGGGCCAGCCGTGGTGGTTGAGGGGGAGGTTGAGCTCGGCGGGTATCGGAGTGGGGATGTGGAGGTTGAGCGGGAGCGGGCCAAGGAGGCTCAGAAGAAGGCGGAGGGGCAGTTGGGGCTGCTTCGGGATCGGGCGGCTGAGGTTATCGGGGCGGCCGAGGCCGGGATCTTCGATGCGCAGTTGGCGTTGCTTGATGATGTGGTTCAGCTTGATGCGGCTTACCGCGCGATCGCTCAGGGCAAGAGTGCGCCCGATGCGTGGAAGCAGACTCTGGACAAGCTCGCGACAGCTTTCGAGGAACTCGATGATCCCTACCAGCGTGAGCGTGCCCAGGATGTTCGGAGTGTGCGCGATCGGATCCTGCGGGCCCTGACCGGCGTGGCTGACCCCACGGAATCACCCGCGGACGGCGTACTCGTAGTACCGGAGTTGGATGCTGCCACTGCTGCCGCCTTGGATGCGGAGCGGGTTGTGGGCGTGGCGGTCCGGGCGGCCGGGACGACCGGGCACGGTGTGATCGTGGCACGCTCGCGCGGGATCCCTTTGATCACGGGAATCGGGGACGTGGTGGTACCCGCCGGCGCTCTGGTCGCGTTCGACGCGCGGACCGGCTCGTTTGTGGTCGACCCGGACGAAGAAGCCTTCCGTACTACGGTTCGCGCGCGGGCGGCTGAGCGAGATGCCGCACTCGCCGATGCGGATCGACCGGCCGTCACCGTGGACGGGCAGACGATCCACGTACTGGTGAACGTTGGTTCGGTGCAGGACGCCCTCGACGTACGCGGCGCGGACGGATCCGGGCTGGTGCGGACCGAGGTGCTCTTCGGCGATCGGCGACAGGCGCCCGGGATCGAGGAGCAGGCCGAAGTATTCCGCGCGATCGCGGCCGCACTGAGCGGGAAGCCGATCACGATCCGGACCTGGGACATCGGTGGGGACAAGCCGCTGCCGTTCCTGCCGCAGGCCGCGGAGGCGAATCCGTTCCTCGGCGAGCGCGGCGTACGGGTGTTCCGGCGGCGCCCAGAGTTGCTGCGAGATCAACTGCAGGCGATCCGCGTGGTTGCGCAGGAAACGCCGGTGCAGCTGATGTTCCCGATGGTCACGACGGCCGAGGAAGTTGCTTGGGGACTGAGTGAGCTCGACGCGCTCGGGCCGCGACCGGTTGGGCTGAAGGTCGGGATCATGGTCGAGGTACCGGCAGCGGCGTTGCGGATCTCGACGCTTGCCGCTGGGCTCGACTTCGTCAGCATCGGAACGAATGACCTGATTCAGTACACGCTCGCGGCAGACCGGACCAACACGGCTGTCGCTTCACTTGCGGACGGTCTGGATCCCTCGGTTCTGCAGTTGATCGACCGGGTGGTGCGGAACGCGCCTGAGGACGTGCATGTTGCGGTCTGCGGTGATCTGGCGAGCGACCCGGACGGCGCCGCGCTGCTAGTCGGGCTGGGCGTGCGTGAGTTGAGCGCAGTCGGACCACAGGTGCCGCAGATCAAGGCCCGGGTCCGCCAACTCACCTTCGAGGACAGCGCCCGGACAGCCGCCAACGCTCTCGTTTCAGCAAGCGCCGCAGACGTCCGGATGCTGCTGAGATCTGCGGATTAGGTGGCGTAATAGCGGAGTTCGACCAGGTTGTAGCCGGAGGTTTGGGTCTGCTTGGTGGGGAGGGTGTGGGAGTCGCCGGGGTTGAGGTAGGTGATGCCTGTGGCGGGGTCCGTCGCCAGGTCGAGGTCTACGACTAGGGCGGGGTAGGCGCCGGTTCGCCAGGTGTAGGACTCCCCGGCGTCCGGCGTGACGTGCTGGACGCGGACGTCCGGCTCGTCGACGACGACCTTGGCCGGCACCTCACCGATGGTCTCGAACCCGCTCTCCTGGTCGATGCCGTCAGCAACCACCCGGGGTTCGCCGGAGGCTTCTTCGCCGAGGTCGAGGAGTTCGATCAGGCGGTTCCGGTACTGCGCGTCGCCGTGGTTCGTGAGCATGTGGACCGGCGAGACCGGCCGGTAGACCGAGCCGCCGACAGTCTCGCTGAGTTGACGGGCAGGACTGCCCTCTAGCCAGTCCATGTGGCAGGGCGAGGTCGAGAGGCAGAGCACGACGTACGGGTTGTGGTGCAGGTGCCAGGCCTGGGCCTCACCGGGGTCGAGGGCGACCTCCCAGACGCGGATGCGGTCGTTCTCCAGCAGGATCCGGGTGCCGATCTCGCCCAGCACCACCTCGGTGCCGTCGTGGGCCTGGACGGTGGTGCCTGCGGTCATCGTGCGTCTCCGATCTGGTCAACTGGGCGTTCCATCGCGACCCCACCGAGGACGACGCCGTCCGGCATAGGCAGGTCGGCAGCTTCCACCTCGGCGAATCCGAACGACTTGTAGAGCGGGACTCCGGGCAGCGTC